>DAOVMB010000158.1 GCA_030630905.1 Sedimentisphaerales bacterium | reverse complement strand
ATTGAACGAGCCTTTCGCTCGGCATTAAAAGGCAGTACCGGCAACGATGTTCAATTTAGGATTGTAAGGAAAGACGGCAAGGTAATCTGGGTGGAAATGTCCTGGCAGCCGATCTACGACGACGAGGACAATTCGCTGGGACACCGAGAGAGTATCCGTGACATTACGGCGCGCAAAGAAGCTGAAGATGCGCTGGAAAAGGCAAACGTAAAGAAGTAACAGTTTAGCAGTGCATATCCATCCCCGTACAGTGTTCGAGACGGCTGTAAAGTTGCAGGTTACTGTTCGGCGTTATTCGTGCCGCCGGACTTCGGCATTGGTTCGTGCGCCTTTCGGTGATAGACCTTCTCGTAGGCCTTGCAGGCGGGGCAGATGCCCGATTCGAGTTTCTTAACGAACCAAAAGATCAGGCCTTTCTGCTTCTCGCGTGCGCGCTTGCAAAGCGGACATTCGAGGCACTGTTTAGCTTTGGCGCGGTCCTTCTCGGTAATTTCTTCGGTTTGCATAACTTGCTCCTGTCAAAACAATACTGTACTTCACAGAAACATCAAGTGCAACACCGCTTTTTCTAAAAACCGATAAAAATCGGCACTTCCGCACAATCGCATTGACAAGGCAAATACCTTTTCGTCCTATAATTCTCTTGACAAAAGGGGTGCTAATTTGCTATAAAGAATTGTTTAATAAAGTTTGAGGATTATGGATATTTCAGGACATATAGCCGGCATAGAATTCTGATATAGGCTTTGTTATTTGCATTACGGAATTCCAATTAAAATTCTATTATTTCCGGCAAAGATTCTTGTATTTTTCATTAATGGTTCATAGTCAGTTCTTCGAAGAAAGGAGGTGGTCTCAAGTCGTAAAATTTTCAAGTAATAATATAGAGCAAGCAAAAACAAATGTTGGCCGTTTTGGTTTGTTGCCGGAGCATGATTATTTTAATCCTTTTACAAGGAGGACTATTATGTGCAGAGAATTGATTTATCTAATTTGTCTTGTTTTTGTTCTGGGTCTGGCTGGGGGTGTGGCGACTGCGGATCCGTACCAGCAGGATACGGGCCCTGACGGCATCGTGTCGATCGAGGCTGAGAACTTTGATGAGAATACTCCCTACAACATCCACGAGTGGATTTTCGTCACAGAACCGGCAGGCTTCTCTGGCGAAGGCGCAATGCAGAATACGCCAGCCGATCCTTTAACTGGTGGGGGACCTGATACGAATTATGCGGATAGCAGTCCGCGTCTGGACTTCGAGGTTAATTTCGTCAAGACCGGGACCTACTACATCTGGATTCGCGGCTATGGCCAGGACGGGAATTCCGACTCCTGCCACGCGGGCATCAATGGTGAGGCTGTAGAATCAGGTCACAGATTCTGGGGTTTTGGGACGAGCTATATCTGGGTAAATACAACGAACTACGATCCGCCGCGTCGGACAGTTGATGTCCCCAGTGCCGGTGTACATACGATAAATGTGTGGATGCGGGAGGATGCATTCGTTTGCGACAAAATCGTTCTCACCACCAATCCCGATTACACACCGACCGGGTCCGGCCCGCCCGAGAGCTGGCGGGGTGCACGCTTGAAGGCCTATAATCCCTCCCCAGCCGACGGCAGTCTATATTTGGATACGTGGGCGACCCTTTCCTGGATGGCGGGAGACACCGCAGTTTCGCATGATGTATATATAGGTGAAAATTCTGCCGACGTGAACGATGGGGCCGCTGATACGTTCCGCGGCAACAATGCCATGGCCTTTTCCGTTGCCGGCTTTCCCGGGTATCCTTACCCGGACGGCCTTGTTCCCGGCACAACATACTATTGGCGCGTCGATGAGGTCGAATCGGACGAATTGAAACACAAGGGCGATGTCTGGAGCTTCACGGTTCCGCCCAAAACTGCTTATGACCCGACTCCGCCTGATAATACAAGATTTGTCACCACAGATACAACTCTAAACTGGAAGGGAGGTCTAAAAACGAAACTGCATTACGTGTACTTCGGTAACGATTTCGATGCAGTCAACAATGCCGCCGGGGCTCCTCCCCAGGCAGACACAACTTATATTCCCGCCACCCTTGAATTGGACGCAGTTTACTATTGGCGAGTCGACGTGTTCGACGGCGCAATCTTGCATAAAGGCAACGTGTGGAGTTTCAGGACATTACCCGAAATCACCGTTACCGATCCGAATCTTGTCGGCTGGTGGAAGCTCGATACAACCTCCGGCATAACCGCGATAGACTGGTCCGGACATGGCAATAACGGCACCATCGAAGGTGACCCGCAGTGGGTCGAGGGCTTTGACGGCGGAGCAATCGAGTTCAACGGCAGCGATTATATCGAGCTGCCTACGGACATGGTCGGCTCGGATGTCGGTTCGGTAACCATGTGGATCAAAACCGAACAAACGAATGTAGGTATGATTCTTTACGGTTCCGATGGCACTAGCGGCAATGGTTATGGTGACGAGAACGAGATGCATGTCAACATCGATAGCGGCGGTATTGTCGAATTATTTATCGAGTTCGGCGATTCTGACGTAAGCGCCGAGACCCCCGCTGTGAATAATAATTCATGGCATCACATTGCAGCCACATGGGACATCAACGGACAGGTCATGCTGTATCTCAACGGCGGCGAGCCGGTCTCGGCAGATCATACGGGCAATGACTTTCGGTTTTCAGGCCGGATCCGCCTGGGTGCGCCAAACAGCAGCCAGCGTTTCTATATCGGTTCACTTGATGATGTAAGGCTCTACGACCGCGTGCTGTCCGTAGCAGAAATTAATGAGGCGATGCGAGGTGACCCGCTTCTTGCCTGGAAGGCTAATCCAAGTAATGGGGCAAGGCCGAATATCAAAGATGCGACGCCCCTGACCTGGTCGCCGGGCGATAAGGCATCAGAGCACGATGTTTACTTCGGCATCGACAAAGCCGCCGTGGCTGATGCAAACACTTCAACAGCGGACATCTATCGGGGCCGCCAGAGCGCGACCAGTTACACACCGCCGGAAGGCGTCGAATGGGGCGGTGGCCCGTACTACTGGCGCATCGACCAGTACAACACCGATGGAACCATTAGCAAAGGTCGTATCTGGAGCTTTACTGTTGCGGATTTTATTCTCGTGGAAGATTTCGAGAGTTACGATGCCGGTGATAACCAGATATGGTACGCATGGCATGATGGGCTTGGCTACGGCGCGCCGGGAACCGATCCTTACTTTGCCGGCAATGGCACCGGCGCGGCTGTCGGCGACGAATCTACTGCTTCTTATACCGAGGAAAGTATCGTCCATGGCGGCAACCAGTCAATGCCGCTTTCCTACGACAATAATAAACAAGGCTACTCGAAGTACTCAGAGGCGGAACTGAAGTTAACTGCCCCGCGAGACTGGACAGAGGGAGCCGTTGGGGAGCTGTCACTGTGGTTCAGAGGCAACCCGGGTTCTGTCGGCAGCTTCACGGAAGCACCGGTCGGTACTTATACGATGACCGGCGGCGGCGCCGATATCTGGAGCGACGCTGACGAATTCCACTTCGCCTTCAAGACTCTCACAGGTCCGGGCACAATCATAGCGAAGGTCGAGAGCGTTGAAAACACCAACGCCTGGGCGAAGGCCGGTGTGATGATCCGCGAGACGCTGGATCCGGGCTCGAAATTTGCCGCAGTGTATATCATGCCAACAAATGCCGATGGCACGCCCACACAAGGCTGCAGAATCCAGGCGCGGACGGATACCGACATTGACGCCACGAGCGACACTTCAGTGGCAACACCTGAGCAAATGGCAATTACTGCACCCTATTGGATAAAATTAGAGCGTGATGTCTCCGGCAACTTCAGGGGCTACTATTCGGCTAACGGGACCACCTGGCAGGGAATGGTATGGAGGCCGACCATCACAATGAGCTCGAATATCTATGTAGGCCTGGCGCTAACCAGCCATGAAGCAGCTCTGACGTGCGAAGCCGTATTCTCCAACGTTATGATTACCGGCACGGCAGGTCTGCAATGGACAAATCAGGATATCGGCATTGTCAGCAACGCTCCTGAACCGCTGTATGTGGCACTGTCCAACAGTGCCGGCACGCCGGCGGTTGTGGTGCACAATGATCCGGCCGCGGCGACAATAGACACCTGGACCGAGTGGGTTATCCCGTTGCAGTCTTTTGCCGATCAAGGCATCAACCTGAGCAACATCGACAGGATCGCTATCGGCCTCGGCACAAAGGGCGATATAACGACACCCGGCGGTTCGGGCAAGCTGTTCTTTGACGATATCCGGCTGTATCACTTGAGAGAGGCTGCTGAATAGCAAAATCCGCTATAGTGGAAATAACGGCAGGACTCGAATTATTTCGGGGCCTATGCCAATAAGTTCGGCATAGGCCCCTTTTTTCATTGGTTGATAATTCGACAAATCTATGCAGGAATACACTTGCAGAACAAGGCCGGTTTGAATCGAGCCTGGGAAACGGTCATCTGTTTCGTGTTGAGCTTTTGAATGGGAGCTTTCGATTATGTTGAATGACATCATTTCTCGTTGAAGATTTGTCAAAGATTTAGCTCTCAATACACCAGGTGTATTTTTGCCGCGTTTGCGTAAAATCGGGCTTCATTGGGCCTTGAGTTTACTAAGCATGGGCATTAGTTTTTGCTTTTTTATGTTCGCGGTTGTGCAGGCTCACGTCGAGGACGGTTTTTAGAACGACCAGTACAACAAGCAGGGGGGCAGGAGAGCCGATGGCCATCGTCAAAAAGCCGCCGGCCAGTATGGCGATGTGCATGACAACGACGCGCCCGTAGGGGCTGCCCATCAGCTTCTCGGGCCTGGCGGTGGCGTACTCACCTTTGAGCAGATAATTCTGAACGAAGGAGACGCCGTGACTTATAAACAGCGCCAACACGGCAAATCTTACCTGCAGAGGTATCACCGAATACATGTACTTGGCGACATTGAACAGCATCTGGACGAAGACCAGAAAGCAGGGCCAATCCATTCCGCCCATGGGCGGGCCTTGCCCTTCGTCGTGGAACAGGGCCAGCACGAAAAAGCCGTGGACGGCCGTGAAGCCGCCGTAATGAACGATAAAGAACGGAACGAGAAACAGCTTGCCCAGGTGTGCGACTGGATGGGGCACAGCGGCGAATACCATCTTCAGGACATTGTAGAATCCGATGACCAGGTTTTCCGTCCAGTACAGCAGAACAATATAAAAGGCATCCCAGTCGAGGAACAAAACACCGAACAACGGTATCGCGTTCGCCGCTAAAAGGGCGACGACCGGTATGTCGAGCCAATCTTTTTTTGAGAGTTTCATGTGCCGGGCGTCCTCATTCTCCGAAGGTTGGGTTCGGCCGCCTTTGGCATTTTAGCATATTATTCGATTACGTGGATATTCTTGGCTTTGCAAATATCCTTTAGTTTTTTGGGCCAGATGGTTGCGCTGACTTCGCCGATATGGGCCTTTTTCAGAATGAGCATAAAGGTTCGTGACTGGCCGATACCGCCGCCGATGCTCAACGGAATCTCGTTGTTGACAATAGCCTGATGGTACGGATACTCGAGCATATTGATCTGGCCTGAAAGCTCCAATTGTTCCACAAGCGTCTCCGCGTTGACACGGATGCCCATCGAGGTCAGCTCGTGTCGGCGCTTCGTTATGGGATTCCAGACGAGAATGTCGCCGTTCAGGCCGTGCATCGGCTGGCCGGCTTCGCTTGTGGTCTCGGTCACCCAGTCGTCGTAGTCGGCGGCGCGCATTTCGTGCGGATAGCCGTCTTCGAGAACCCAGCCGATGCCGATGATAAAGACAGCAGGGTATTCCTGCAGGATCGCCTTCTCTCGCTGCTTGCGCGGCAGGTCGGGAAATCGCTCCAGTATCTCTTCGGCGTGCAGGAAGGTCAGCTCGTCGGGCATGTCGGGATATTTGTCGGTCTTTAACTGTGGGAAGAGTTCCTGAACGTGTGTCTCGGCGCCTTTGAGGACCTTCCAGATTTTCCGCACCACTTCTCGCAGCAGGTCCAGGTTGCGCTGCCCGGCGTTAATAGCCAGCTCCCAGTCCCACTGGTCGACGTATGCACTGTGGTCGTGGTCGAGAAAGTAGTCCTTCCGGATCGCACGCATATCGGTTAGCAGACCCTCACCGAGCTTCATATCGAACTGCTTCAGTGCCATGCGCTTCCATTTAGTGGCGGCCTGGACGACCTGAGCGTCAACCGGATTCTTGTCGCGATCGTTCGAAACGTGGAACTGGATCGGGGTTCGTGAGCCATCGCGGTCGAGCATGTCATTGACGCCGCTCTCTACGTCCACAATCAGCGGGACGGTTACACGAATCAGGTTCAGTTCTT
>DAOVMB010000152.1 GCA_030630905.1 Sedimentisphaerales bacterium | reverse complement strand
GTCCAGGTATTCCGGCTGAGTCGGGATGTGGCTGTCGTAGGTCTGCCGGGCGAGGTCTTTGTCGATCTGGGACTTGCAATCAAGCGAGCCAGCCCCTTTGCGACCACGCTGGTGATCGAGTTGTGCCAGGATGCGCCGGGTTACATCCCCACGAAGAAGGCATTTGCCGAGGGCAGCTATGAAACGGTCAACTCGCGGATCGCCCCGGGAGGGGGCGAAATGATGGCCGAAGCAGCAATTCGGCTGCTGAAGGAACTGGGCTGATAGCGGTCTGATCGTTATTAGGAGAAGTCCAATGAGATTTACAAAAATGCACGGCATAGGCAATGATTATGTCTATGTTAACTGCTTCGAGGAGCAAGTTGAAAATCCGGCGGCATTAGCGAAGATCATCAGCGACCGGCATCGAGGTATAGGCGCCGATGGATTGATTCTCATCGGGCCCTCGCAGACGGCAGACGTGCGGATGCGTATCTTCAACGCCGACGGTTCGGAAGCTGAAATGTGCGGAAATGGAATCCGGTGTGTTGCAAAATACACATACGAGCACAAATTAGCCCAGGCCGGCGGGGAGTTTTCCGTGCCGGGCCAGCAGTCTTTCCCCGCGTCATTAAATATAGAAACCGGCAATGGGATTTTGACCGTTGGTCTTATCATCGACGATACTGATCAGGTCCGGAAGGTATGCGTGAATATGGGCCAACCGATTTTGTCGCCGCAGGATATTCCTGTGAATCTAACAGGCGAAAAAGTTGTCGCGCAGCCAATCAACGTTCATGGTCAGGAACTGTTGATGACATGTGTGTCGATGGGGAATCCACACGCAGTATTCTTCTGTGATGATTTGCGGTTAATCGAGCTCGAGAAACTCGGATTTGCAGTGGAAAACCACAGCCTTTTTCCGAATAGGATCAATGTTCACTTCGTCCAGATTGACAAGCCGGCGGAATTTACAATGCGGACCTGGGAACGAGGCAGCGGAATCACGATGGCTTGTGGCACCGGTGCTTGCGCTGTTTGTGTAGCTGCTGCGCTGAATGGACAACAGGAGCGAATATGTACCGGTCATTTGCCTGGCGGCGACCTTAATCTAAACTGGTGCGAAGAAGACAATTGCGTTTATATGACCGGCCCGGCGGAGGAAGTCTTCGAAGGCGTCTGGCCAGAAAAGTAGGGCTTAGAGACTATCCGAATAACCATTCGCTGCCGACTGTCATGCTGAACGGAGTGAAGCATCTGGGCCGTGAAATGCCAGTTGTAGCCCAGATTCTTCGGCTTCGCCTCAGAATGACAAACACTGAGTTGTAATTTGGATAGGCTCTTAGATACAGAGCTTTGGCGGGCGGCAGAATTGCAGTGCCACTCCGTACCTGCCGGAAGCTGAAACGGTTCTTAAGACCTTCGCGAATCCCGCAATCTTACCGCCAAATTCGAGCAGACCGGATGTTGGCGGTATTGACAATTCTACCTTCAACAGGTTGCCCTGCTCGAATATTCCGGTTGCGGTTTCAAAATACAAACCGCCGGGGCTTACATTTACTGTATGACCGTCGTAAGCCCTGTTTGCGGTTGAGCCAACTTTACGGCATGATATATTGTACTGTACCCCCAATCGCTTGTGCCTGCGTTTTTCAGATCGATCCATCATACGCATCCTTGCATAATAGTGCTTATTCCCTATCCTTGTAAATTTTGTGATATTAAGTGCAAAATTCGTTCCAAAACACAGAGTGAACAAATCTCCTATTTTAACTTTTGCAAGTGTTTGCTAAGCATGAGGTTAGATGACTATATCTATCCGGCATTGAAACTTTCGAAAATACTTCAATCATCACGTTGACAAATGGAAACACTAAAAGCTGATTTGATCGCTGGTTCTTGTATTTTATTGTCCAATAACCGTCTTCAGCTACTTATTTTATAGAATCTTACGTTTCCTGCTAAACACATATCTTCTTCAGTCCGAAAAAGAGGACGGGTGCGTTGTTTTTTTGCAACATCTATTATTGACAATATTTAAGGCGGGTTGTATTATCGCAGCTATGCCCGAGAATGCAGAACAAGAATCGAAGAGGTCGGAAAACCAGGGCGATTCGCTGAAGGAACATGCCGCGAGTGACCACTCAGGATTTGGGCTGCTTGGCGAGTCAATCCTTGGGTCATTAACAATAGGAATTATCGCCTTCGATTCCGATCTGAAGATTCTTGGGGCCAATGCTCAGGCAACAAAGCTTATCGAGTTGTGTGACTACATCGACAAATCCCTGGCAAAAGGAACAGATGACAAAATATGGCAGGGCTGGATGCAGCAATTAACTTCGGCAATCTCAACGGGAAAACCGTGCAGGTTTGATGATGTAAGCTATACGTCGGACAACAAAACAAAGCTACTTCGAATTATCTGCACACCTCTGGAGGAAACCGAGACAGCAAAAAGTATCGGTGGTATCATCACTGTCGAAGATATCACCGAGAGGGTCAATATACAAAGAAGACTGGCAAACGCTGAAAGACTGGCTGCCGTCGGCAAGCATGCATCTAAGGTGGCCCATGAATTGAATAATCCGCTGGATGGGATTCTGAGATACATCAATCTCACGATGAGGATTGTCGAGCAGGAGAATCTGACAAAACCGCAGGAGTATCTCACCCAGTGCCGACAGGGACTTATGAGGATGGTTCGAATCGTCAGCGAGCTGCTGGAGTTCTCGCGCAGCACGTACACACCCCTGGAATATGTCAAGGTCGAGCAGATTATTGAAGATGCCGTCAAGACGATGGAATCGAGAGCGGAGGCTGCAAATGTTTCGATCGTAAGAAATTATACCTTTGGTCTGCCGCAGGTCAGGAGCGGCAATCTGTTTCAGGTGTTCTGTAATCTTGCAAAGAACGCTCTGGATGCGATGCCGAACGGCGGCGAGCTTCGAATCTCAACCAGCCTGGCGGCGGATGATACCATTGTGGCCGAGCTTTGCGATACGGGAACGGGTTTGCCGCCGGAAAGCACAGAAGCGATATTCGAACCGTTCTTCACGACAAAAGAAGGCGGCAAAGGAACCGGATTGGGACTGGCTATATGCAGGGACATTGTCGAGAGCTATCATGGTCGAATCACGGCCCAAAATGCCTCCGATGGCGGCAGCATTTTCACCGTGTACCTGCCGGTGGCCGGCTAAAGCATCATTTGAATTTACTAAAATCGGTTTGGGAGTTCTATGAGAAAGAAAAATATTCTTGTTATCGATGACGATAAAATCATCCTCGACTCGCTGTGCGAGTTTCTGTCACTCGAAGGATTCCAGGCCAGCGGCGCTGAAACGGTTAAAAGCGCTCTGGCAAAGCTGGAAGAGGAAACCTATTGTCTTGTCCTGACGGATGTTAACCTTCCGGACGGAGACGGTCTCGAATTATTAGGTATTATCAAGAAAAACTATCCTCAGACCGTTGTTGTTGTGATCACCGGTTATGGTACTATCGACAGCGCCGTGAAGGCCATTAAGTGCGGCGCTTACGATTACCTGACGAAACCGATTATTGACGATGAACTGCGGCTGGCCGTTGAAAGAGCGATTACGCAACAGTCGCTTATCAGTGAAAATGAGAACCTTCGATTCCAGCTCGAACGAAAACGCCGACTTGAGAACATCATCAGTCACAACTACAAGATGGCGAAGATTTTCGACCTTGTCGAGGCCGTTGCCGACAGCAAGACCACGATTCTGATGGCAGGACCGTCGGGCACCGGCAAGAGTATGCTGGCCAGGGCAATCCATCACCATTCGAGCCGGAGCGATCAGCCATTTGTCGAGGTCAGTTGCGGAGCGCTCCCGGAGACGCTTCTTGAAAGCGAACTGTTCGGTCATGTTCGAGGCTCATTCACCGGTGCCGTGAATAATAAGGAAGGCAAATTTCTGGCCGCTGATGGCGGGACGATCTTTCTCGATGAAGTAGCCAATGCCTCGCCGGCTCTTCAGGCCAAGCTTCTGCGGGTTCTGGAGGACAGGCAGTTCGAACCGGTCGGCAGCAACCGGACCAGAACTGTAGATACGCGCATTATCCTCGCTTCGAACCGGGACCTTGGCGAGGAAGTCCGGCAAGGCAGATTCCGTGAAGATTTATATTACCGGGTCAATGTGGTCACTATAGAGTTGCCGCCCTTGTGCGAGAGAGTCGGAGATGTTCGGCTGCTGGCGGAGCATTTTCTGCGGATATATTCGGCCCAGCATAAAAGGGATAAGCTCGGTATTACCGATGATGCAATGGAATATTTAGAGCGGTTTTCGTGGCCCGGCAATGTTCGTGAACTGGAAAACGTTATTGAGCGGGCGGCTTTGCTGAGTAAGAGCAAATTCATCGGCCCGGAAGATCTGCCGGACTCGGTCAAGCGGGAGCAAGCCCGGCAGGCAAAACAATACAAACATACGAGTCTCAAAGAGGCGTTGGCCGGACCGGAGAAGGACATTATTAGGCAGGCGCTGCAAGCCAATCACTGGAACAGGCAGGCAACGGCCAGGGCACTTGCGATAAACCGAACAACTCTATTCAAAAAAATGAAGCATTACGGCCTCTACGCCGAAGCCGAACGATTGGGTCTGACCTAAAGAAATTGATTATTTTCTATTGATAATTGATTATTGGAAAGAGCAACATACTCATCACTCAGTATATAAAACCATGGTTTCTGAAAAGGAAATGGTGCCAGCCATCTCCTGCTTGGACGATTTCCAATGTTTTGCTGTCTTCGTTTAAAAACCCCTGCTTTTTTGCGGAGGGAGGGGAGAAGGAAGAGAAAAGCAGGGGCAAAAAAATGAAAAAGCTATTATTATTATAGCAGTTTTACCGAAAAGGTCAACAAAAAAACGCCCTCCAAGATCATCAGGAAAGGTCTTTTTCGGTGACAATATACTGTCTAAAGACCGAGCGGTGGAAAAAACGGCATGGTTCCATAAAAACGACGATTTTATCTGCGACTTAGTGACAGGATATTATGCTCGAACTTGATTTTTGCCTTAAATTTTAATGAATGATTTCTTGCGATACATCCACCATAGTATCAGCCAGACAACTGCAAATCCAGCCAGGGCGTAAATGAAGGAGTACCAGTTCCCGGCGTATTTTTCCAGGCCCTCGACGAAAACGCCGCCGATATTGCGGAAGTTGATCAAATGGGTAGCCATATAGACCGCAATCGCGTTCATTCCTATAACCACAAAGCCGAAGGCCCATTTCCTGAAACCCAGCACGTCAATCAACAGGTAGAACAGCGCCAATAGCAAATAGCAAAAACCGCCTGAGAACAGGACAAAGGAGCTTGTCCACAGATGCTTGATGATTGGAAAGAACAGGTTCCAGATCAGGCCCGCGACAATGCAGCCGACCCCTGCCGCCAGAAGCCACAGCACCTTTCTGATACCCACTTTATCCGAGCGCAGCAGGTGCCCCGCCATCACGCCGAGCATTACCGTGCAGCCGAACGTCATGCCGCTCAGGATCCAGGTATAGGGCGGATTGGTTCCGTCGATGAAGGAGCCGAAGATGATTCGGTCGATGTAAATGGCCAGGTTCCCATCCGGCGTCAGAACGCCCGCTCCGTGCCCGGGGACCGGGACTAACATCATCAACGCCCAGAACAGCAGAAGCAGAATCCCCGTTGTGGCGATCTGCCATCTCAGGCCCAGGTTGAGCATGATGATTGCCGCGATGATGTATCCCGCCGCGATGGCCTGAAGCGTATTGGAGTAGATGTGCAGCTTCGACAGGTCGTATTCGAGCAGGTGCCCCTGTGCGATCATGCCGAGGACGAAGAGAATTATAGTCCGCTTGAGGATGTGCAGGTATAGCCGCGTCTTGCCGTGGCCTTCGAGCCGGCGTTTGTTGAGCGAATAAGGCATAACCACGCCGACGATGAACAGGAACAGCGGCATAATCAAATCTTCGAAACGGAATCCCTCCCATTTGACGTGCGTTAGTTGTGTCCGAATCCACGCCGTTGTAGGGCGGTCGAACACACCGTGCAGGCTGGCGAAGATTCTCTCGCCCCCGATAATCCAGAACATATCGAAGCCGCGAAGCGCATCGATCGACATTATACGCCCCGCAGGCTTGCCCTGCTGCTTATCTTCCGGCGATTTTGTCTGCATTTCATCCATAATCAATTCCCGTTCATCCTCGTTCAGGTACATTTAGGCTTCTTTACACAAATTTTTGCATATTCTAACGATACCCGCCCGGCTGCGCAAGGAAAATAGCTATAGTTGTCTCGAATTTGGCTTTGATTGGCTTTGATTGGCTTTGTTTTCTCGCCGTCTCGGCCCGCCAAAATCTCTATAAACCATTATTAATATTGACTTAACGTCATTTTACCCTTTCAAAAATTGGCTTTGTTTTTTCAATTCCTATTAACCGCGGAGTTCGCGGAGAACGCAGAGGAAACAAAATCT
>DAOVMB010000240.1 GCA_030630905.1 Sedimentisphaerales bacterium | reverse complement strand
GATGCTGGAAAACCTGCTTAAGAGTAATGAGGCCCAGATCAACGAACTTGTCCGGCGGATTCTTGAAAATAGACCCGGCGCGGTCGGGATGGTCGGCCTGGCCTTCAAGCCGAACACGGACGATATGCGCGAAAGCCCCTTTGTGAAGGTTGCCAAGGCATTGCTCGGCGAGGGAATACAATTGAGGATTTATGACCCGGTCGTCCAGCCGGAGCGGCTGATAGGAAGCAATAAACAGCAAGTTCAAACGGCGCTGCGCCATCTGGAAAAGCTGCTCATTAGCTCGCTGGAAGAGCTTACGGAAACAGATTTGATAATTATAAATCAACCAATCATAGACGCCGATTGTGTTCGACAGTGGCTCAACGCCGGAATCCGCGTGCTGGACCTGGCGGACATCGGGGGCATAGATTGCAACACCGACGGCTACGAAGGCATTTACTGGTAATATCACAAACATGCACATTCTCTATCTGCACCAATATTTTGCTACACGAAAAGGATTGACGGGGACACGGTCCTACGAATTTGCCCGGTACCTTGTGGGTAAAGGTCACCGCGTGACAATGATGACCTCGGGCCTGGCAAACCGGGAGTTTCCCGTGCCAGAAGGTAAACAATACGCCAAGTTCGAGACCGAAGGAATTGGTGTGGTTGCGATTGCCGCGGCTTACAACGACCCGCAGGTCGGCACCGGTATGAGCGGCCCGCAACGGATGCTCAAGTTCTATCAGTTTGCGTGGTCGGCCTGCCGCATCGGCAAGAAACTCCCGGCGCCTGATGTGGTCTTTGCCACACACACGCCGCTGACAATCGGGCTGGCCGGCCTTACCCTGGGTCAATACTTCAAGGTACCGTTCGTTTTCGAGGTTCGCGACCTTTGGCCCGAAGCGCTGGTCAACGTCGGAGCTTTGAAAAATCCGCTGGCCATATTGTGGCTGGAGCGAATGGCAAAAAAAATATACACGGGAGCAAAGCATATCGTCGCCCTGTCACCCGGCATGAAAGAAGGTATCGTCCGCGCGGGCGTGCCGACAGGGAAAGTGACGGTAATCCCGAACGCCAGCGACCTGGAGCTGTTCGGCCCGGATGTTGACGGCTCGGTAGAGCGCCAGCGGCTCGGATTAGGAGACAGATTCGCCGCGATTTACTTCGGGGCAATGGGTTTGGCAAACGGGCTTGAGTACGTAATTGAAGCCGCACGAATCTTAGCCGAACGAGGCAACAATAAAATCGTCTTCGTGCTGCACGGAAGCGGCGGAAAACGTGCCGAATTGGAAAAGATGGCAAGCGAATACGAACTGACAAACGTAATCTTCAGTGATCTGGTGCCTGACAAGGAGCAGCTCGCTCGAATTGTTGCCGGGTGCGACGTGTGCATGACTATTTACCGGGCAGCTAAAGAGTACGCGTGGTCTCCGAACAAGATGTTCGACGCCCTGGCGGCGGGAAAGCCCGTGCTGATCAATGTTCCAGGCTGGTTGGGCGAAACAATAGAGAACAACAACTGCGGCAAGTGCCTCGACGCCAATCGCCCTAAAATGCTGGCCGATACGCTGGAAGAGCTGGCTGCTGATCGTGAGCTATGCCGACGAATGGGCAAAAATGCGCGTGAATTGGCGGAACGGGAATTCGACCGAGTCAAATTAGCCAACCGTATTGAAAACGTGCTAATCGAGGCCGTCAGCAAGAAATAAATAATGAAAAAGACTAATAATGATATAGCTGCCGATGGCGCCGTTAAAGTCACAGAGGCCCAGGATGTACACATTCAGGGCATGGTTCAGTGCCATATTAAGTCCTTCCCGGGACGCTTTATGACCGAGATGGGCTTTCATTGGCTTTTTGCTCTTTATCTATTCTTCATTAAGCATCGCGGAGGTATTTGCCGGGTTGCCGTTGATTCCGAAGGCAAAGTCGTTGGCCTGGCAGTAGGCGGCGATCCCCATATCCGGGATGAATTTCTAAGCTCGGCGCTGTTTCGCTATCCCCACCTTATTTTCTGGAAATTTATCAGCAAGCGGCTGGTGCGTCGTGTGCTCCTTCAGAAACTCATAAAGAAATTATATCGAAAGCGTACCGCTGCTCATTCGGGGGATGCTAAAGCACCAAGTGCTGTAGTTCGCCCAGGTAGCCTGCTGTCGATCTGCGTTCTGCCGGACGGCAAAGGGACCGGCGTCGCCGGAAAACTTATCGAGTCCTTCCAGCTTGCCTGTAAAGCCAAAGGATACGAGCGACTTACTCTATCTGTCGTCAGCGAGAACAGCCGTGCCGTGGCGTTCTACAAGAAACACGGTTGGCGCCAAAGCGGCAAATCCGGAGAAAGCATTGTATTTTTCCTGGATTTATAATTGCCGCTGATACATTTTTAGTTTTATGTAGTGTAGAATGAGTGCTTGATCGGAAGAAATCTCATGCAGGATTCACCTTTTGTAACTATTATCATGCCGATTCGCAACGAGGCCGATTTTATAGAGCGGGCGATAAGAAGCGTATTGGATAACGATTATCCCGCCGAGAGGATGGAGATTCTCGTTGTAGATGGGAAGAGCGATGACGGCACGAGAGAAATTGTGGCTCGACTGTCGAAGGCGGACAGCCGGGTAATGATGCTGGATAATCCGAAGCGGATTGCTCCGGCGGCGATGAATATCGGCCTTAAGACGGCACGAGGTGATTTGTTCATTCGGGTGGATGGACATGTAGAAATTCCAGCGGATTTTATCGCTAAATCGATCCGGTGCCTGCACGAACATCCGGAAGCCTGGATCGCAGGCGGCTATATTAAAACAGTTGCGGATAGTTTTGTGGGGCAGGCGATTGCCTCGGCAATGCGCTCGCCGATTGGCGTGGGCAACTCACGATTCAGGCTGGGAGATTACGAAGGCTGGGTCGATACGCTCGCCTTCGGCACGCACCACAGGTGGATCGTCGATAAGATCGGCTACTTCGACGAGGAATTGGTGCGCAACCAGGATGATGAATTTAATCTGAGAATCACTCTGGCCGGCGGGAAAATATGGATGTCGAAATCGATACAAAGCACATATTTTTCGCGAGGCTCCCTGCGTAAACTCTGGAAGCAGTATTTTCAGTATGGCTTTTGGCGGATAAGAACTTTACAGAAACATAAGAGGCCGGCCAGTTTCAGGCAATTAGTGCCTTTGTTATTCGTCTTGTCCCTTCTATTGCCGGGATTGGCAGGTTTTTTATGGAAGCCGTTTTGGATTATATTGGCAATTGAAGCGTCCTTTTATGTGTTAGGGCTCGTGATCGGCGCGCTGGATGTCGGTCGCAAATCAGGCTGGCGATACGCACCTCTGACGCCGGTGGTTTTTACTATCCTGCACTTCGCCTACGGATCAGGTTCACTTTGGGGCGTTATCAGGTTTTCCATCCTGAGAGGAAGCGGCTTGAAAAAACCAGAGGAAATGCAAATATCGAGGTAGCAAAGCATCGATGGAAAAGATAATAGAAGAATACCAGCAAAAGTTTGCCCGATTCCTCGGCGCCGAGCGAGCCTTTGTGTTTTGGAAAGGCAGAGTCGCGCTATACGCCTTACTGCGGGCGCTCGACGTCGGCCAGGATGATGAGGTTATCCTGCCGGGCTATACCTGCGTTATGAATGTAAATCCGATAAAGTACGTCGGGGCCAGACCGGTATATGTCGATATAGAGCCGGACACGTTCAATATGAATGTAAATCTGCTGGAAGAAAAGATTACAAACAAGACAAAAGTCATCATTGCTCAGCACACATACGGCTATCCATGTGAAATGGATACGATAATGAAAATCGCTCAGAGCAGCGGAATCTGCGTCATCGAGGATTGCTGCCTTGCCCTGGGTTCGAAATATAAAGGCCGGATGGTCGGGACATTCGGCCGGGCGGGGTATTTCTCATTTCAATGGAACAAACCTTATACGACGGGTCTCGGAGGAATAGTTATTACAAGCGACCGCGAATTGGCCGGCCGGATCGAATCGCTTGCGACAAATGAAATGTGCTGCCCATCGAACCGGGAAGTCTTTATGCTCAGGATGCAATTGATAATCTACAGGCTGTTTATCTATCCAGGAACGACCGCTCTGGCCCAGAGCCTGTTCAGGTATCTCACGAAAAAAGGGGCGGTCATCGGCTCCTCAAGCACAAGTGAATTCGAACCGGTGAAAGCGGACGATTTCTTCAAAGCAATGAGTACCGTGCAGGCTCGCTCGGGAATCAGGCAACTCGGCAAAATAGAAAAAAACATCGCTCACCGGCGGAAGATAATGCAGTTGTATGATGAGCTGCTTGTGGACAGAGACTGGAAGCCCAGCAAGGATAGCAGGAAACTGGCCGAACCGGTCATGGTGAGATACCCCGTGCGAATCGCAGAGAAAGAAGAGGCCCTAGCGCAGGCGGCTAAAGCCGGCATCGAACTTGGAAGCTGGTTCGAATGTCCCCTGCACCCGATTGAAACGCCCCTAGCCTCCTACGACTACGAACTCGGAATGTGTCCGGAAGCTGAGAAAGCCGCACGCGAGGCGGTGAATCTGCCACTGCACCCACGGACAAGCGAAAAAACCGCCGTAAAAACCGTCGAATTCATAACCGGCTTTACCTATTCGTAGCGAGGGTATCTCGCCCTTAAGTGACGCTTGCGTCTCGCCATCGTGTAGCCGAATTTTTATTGCCAATTATCAATTTAATGAGTACGTTAATCGTTGTTATCAAAAAAACATATAATATTATATTCACCAGAGAAAAATGAAAAATAAAGGTGCAGGGCTTCAATTCGTAGGGATGGCTGGAATCACGAAATCATGTACGGATGCAGTATTGCGATATTTGCAATACGGTGACATAATTTCGAAAGTTCTGATCATTACAAGCGATCAATCTCATGCATTAATTCTCCGTATGGAGACTGACGAAGTAGTAGCGGTCAAATCAGGATTCTCTTCGGGTTACCATGGTGGGGGACCTCGTGGTTTTGCTTATGTCCTAGCATTGTTGCATGCTTATGAAATAGATATTGAAGAATATTTAG
>DAOVMB010000115.1 GCA_030630905.1 Sedimentisphaerales bacterium | reverse complement strand
CTTTTGCCGTGCTGGCGGCGTAAAGAATCACCTTGACCGGCCCGGTGACTTCCAACTCGGTCTTTAGCGCTTCGCTGGTGAAAACGAGAACATCGTTTCTTTTCTCGACCTCGCTCTGGTCTCGCGGCCCGGCTGGACAGCCCACCAGGTTACAGCCGCCAACCGTGGGGACCGGGTCGTTCGGATCGTATACGAATTCGTCGCCAGGCTCCTCGGAAGGTTTCGCCGTAGCTAATTTCCCATCACCCTCGGCCGTGTTTGCAGAGCCTTCGCTGTGAAAATAGTAAGGCGTGTATTCGGTACGCTCCAAAGGCCATTGCTGCTCATCGCGCCACTGGTTGCGTCCCATCACGAAAATGCGAAAAGCAGGCCACGTGCCGGCCCCTGTCTTTTCGCCATTTAACCAGCAATCGAACCATTTAGTCTGCATTTCGCGCAGGTTGATCACGGATTCTTTGCCGAAGTTCAGGTCGCCCACTTTTCCGTCCCGACTTATTCCATGTGCCCAGGGCCCCATTACCAAATGCTGGTGCTTTCGAGCATCCTGCGAACGTGATTTCGCCCTGACGGCATTGATATGCTCTAAGACACTTCTGGAAAAGATATCGTACCAGCCGCCGACCGCGCAGATAGGAACCGTGATATCCTGCCATTGGTTTCGAACGCCGCGGGCGGCCCAGTACTCGTCGAAGTGCGGATGAGCTACCCAATCCCGCAGGTACTGGACCTTGCGGCCAAGCCCGCGGTCCCACTCGCTGAGCGGAAGCGTTCTAAAGGCCTTAATCCAATCCTGCTCGCGCCAGGTGTACATGGCAACCTGCTCTCCCGGACTCAGAGCGACCATGCTGCCCCAGCCCATCATCAGGGCGAGATTTAATACCCCATCGATGTAAACGCCGTCGCCGTAAGTATCGACCAGCGGCACGACGGGAAACATGGCCTTGAGATGGTCGCCGGCGTTTGGGGCGGATATCCACTGCGTAAAGCCCACATAAGAGCCGCCGGCGGTGCCGACGCTGCCGTTGCACCAGGGCTGATCCAGAAGCCACTTTTGCGTATCCCGGCCGTCGTTTCTCTCATTTACAAACGGTTCCCATTCGCCCTGGGAGCTTCCCTTGCCCCGGCAATCCTGGCTAACGAGAACATATCCGCGTCCAGCGTAGAAGAGTCCATCACCATTCTTTTCATCGCCTTTGCCGTACGGCGAACGAATGAGTATCACGGGATACTTGCCCTCGGCTTTCGGCAGAAAAATATTCGCTGAAAGCTCGACGCCGTCACGCATCGGAATCTTCACTTCCGTGCGGACCTCAACCTCGAAGGCATCCTGAGCGGCAAGAATTGTCAATGGTGACAACAGAATCGATAAAAATAAAATGATATGTGCTGATTTACTCATCGCCTTGTCCCTTCTATAATTATTGACAGAACTTTTATCTTCCGACACGGATTCATGCTCTTGTCTTCTTCTTGAGCCACTTTTCTACGGGCGTTAGGTCGCCTTGGAATAACATCTCAGAGCGTCCAGCCTTTCCTGTATTGCCGCCGGATGAAAATGTCGGCTTCAGGGCAGCCGACGGCTTTGAGGTTCTTGGCGTCCCACGTTAGTTTCTCGCCGGTACGCAGCGCAACATTGCATAGCAACGCTGCTTCGGTCAGTGCGCCCGAGTAGTCGAAATTGCACGTGGTCGGTCCACCGGTTTTACAGGCCTCGGCCCATTCGCGGTGGTGGCCGATCGAATCCGGGATGAACGGATCGGGCCTTTGGAAGTCGGCAAATTTTTCCTCGGGCAACAGTTGATGCTTACCGTAGTCGGCGATCAGCATGCCGTCCGATCCCATGAACAGCACGGCACTTCCCCATTGCGGGATTTTGTCCTCTTTGATAAACTCCGGGTAACCACCGCCGTTGTACCACGTCAAAGTGACCGGGGGCAGTTTGCCGCGGGCCGGGTATTTCTGCCGGGCGATGGTCCAATGAGCTGCACTCTCGGCGTGGACAGGCCCCTCGGCCTGGATGCTGACCGGATGCCGCAATTTCAACGCCCAGAATGCCAGGTCGCAGTAGTGACAGAAGAAGTCGCCCAGTTGCCCGTTCGCGAAGTTCCACCAGAAGCGCCATCCGGACGGGGCGTAAGCCGGGCTGTAAGGCCGGTAGGAAGCGGGTCCCAGCCACAGGTCCCAGTCGAGCGTCTCCGGCACCTTGGGGCGTTCGGACGGGGCGTCAGGCTGTGACATATTCGTCGGCATAGGCGGCCCGTTGAAGTTTGCGCCAAGCCATACATGGACCTCGCGCACCTTACCGATGGCGCCGGTCCGGACCAGTTCCACCACGCGACGGTAGTTGCCGCCGGCATGAATCTGTGTCCCCATTTGTGTCACGAGTTTCTTCTCGCGAGCTACGTCCGCCATTACCCGCGCCTCGTACACGCTGTGGGTCAGCGGTTTTTCACAGTAGCAGTGCTTGCCGAGCTTCATGGCCATTACCCCCGCCACAGCGTGGGTATGGTCGGGCGTGCCGACGACCACCGCATCGATTTTATTTTGCATCTCGTCGAGCATCTTGCGAAAGTCTTTGTATCGTTTGGCCCGGGGGTATCGCTCGAAGGTCTGTGCGGCATGCTTTTCATCGACATCACACAAGGCTACGATATTCTCGCTTGCTCCAACACCGTTCACATTGGCGGCGCCGCGCCCCCCGATGCCGATCCCGGCAACGTTTAATTTCTCATTGGCCCGGGTACCGCGCACCAACCGGCTATCCGACAAGATGATGAGTCCGGCGCCGCTGAAGGCCGCGTTGCGCAGGAAATCACGACGATTCATTTGCTTATGCATTGGTCACTACTCCTTTTCTGTCTAAAAAAATTGTGCAAGATGCTTTATGCTACATCTTGCCTTTTATTAAGTCAAGCGCTTCGCCGGCATTGACTAAAACCGTTACATCGATTATAAGGAAGTATCGCAAATGTCGTTGCGTTGCTGAATGGGTTGCGCCAAATGAAAACTCTTCGCTTTGGAATAATCGGTTGCGGCATGATGGGGCGTGAATTTGCCAGCGCCGCTGCCCGCTGGTTTCATTTGCCCGAGATGAGTGTGCGCCCTGAAATAGTCGCAATTTGCCGCCGTAATCTTTCTCCGGAGAACATTAACTGGTTCAAGTACAACATTCCAACCATCAAACAGGTTACCAGTGACTATCGCGAGCTCCTGGACAATCGTGACGTTGAAGCGGCTTATATCTCGGTCCCGCACAATTTGCATCAGGAGTTTTACTGTGCCGCTCTTGAAGCCGGCAAGCACCTTATGGCAGAAAAACCGTTCGGCATAGACAAAAAAGCAAATGATACGATCATGGCCGGCATCGGCAGGCATCCCGACCGCTTCGTAAGATGTTCGTCACAGTTTATGTTCTTCCCCGCCGTGCAGAGAATCGGGCAGATGATTGAAGCCGATGCCTTCGGCAGAATTATTGAGGTTAACGTTGGCTTTCTGCACTGCAGCGATCTCGATCCCGACAAAGAAATCAACTGGAAACGGATGGTCGAATTCAACGGAGAGTACGGCTGCATGGGTGACTTGGGACCGCACGTCTGTTCAGTGCCTTTCAGGGCGGGCTGGATTCCTTTGAATGTGCGAGCCGTACTTTCCAATATCATGCCGAAGCGGCCCGATGGAAAAGGCGGGACGGTGCCTTGCGAGACATGGGACAATGCAACGCTGCTTTGCGAAGCCGGAGATTCCAGGTCCGGCGACGTATTTCCTTTTACGCTCAGAACGCAGCGTATCTGTCCAGGCCAGAAGAATAACTGGTATCTTGAGGTATTGGGCACCAAAGCTTCTGCGAAGTTCAGCACTAACGATACCAACACGCTTGAGATACTCGAATACACCGGCGGCGAGCAGCGGTGGCAGAAGATAAATATGGGGCAGGAAGTCCCATTCAAATCCATCACACATAGCATCTCTCAGTTTGGGGTTTCCGACGCTATTCTGCAAATGTGGGCCGGATTTTTATACGAGTTCGACAAAGGCAAACCTTTTACCAAGTTTTCCGGCTGCGTAACTCCGGAGGAGACAACTTTATGGCACCGGCTGTTTACCGCAGCATTAAAGTCGCATAAAACCGGCGCTACCATCGTCCTGGAGTAAAGCAAGTTTGAAGAAAGGCCATTATCTCCGGATGAATATGAGTTCTACCATTGTTGAAATCCCCTCCGTCGGCCCGGTGACAATCGTAAAATCCAAAAGAGCAAAACATCTCAGGATTACGGTAAAGCCTGATCAAACCGTCAGATTGACCATACCCCGGGGAGAATCTGTTGATAGAGCAAAACAGTTCCTGCATTCCAAAATCCCATGGATCACAAAGCACCAACACAGGCTCGGCAAGCTTGAGAATACACCAACGAACCTCCAGCAGCCCAAAATCAACGAGCCGAAGTCTATCGATACACTCATCAGCCGATTGGAGGAAATGGCGAAGATTCATAAATTTAAATACGCCAAGGTTTCAATCAGGAATCAGAAGACAAAATGGGGCAGTTGCTCAGCCAAAAACAACGTAAGTCTGAACATAAATCTGGTGAGACTGCCCGATCAACTAAGGGACTATGTGATACTACACGAATTAGTCCATACGCGGATTAAGAACCACAGCAAAAAGTTCTGGGCGAAACTGGACACGGTTGTTGGCGGCAGCGCAAAAGAGTTGTCGAAGAAACTAAGGAAGCACCGATTGGCAAGCACGGCTTGAAACGAATCCCTGGATCAGTCCCTCAGCGCGCTATTCTATGTTGCCGGCTCCCAAAGGACAGATATGACGGCGTGTCTTGAAGTTCCTCGGACGAATCTTGTTTGTCGTACCCCAACTTTACAGGCATTTCCGTTTGTGCAACACTAATCTTGCCGTGAACGATATATACGCCCTCTGTCGTCTCAACGCGGGTAAGACCCATTTCTTTTTCACCAAGCGCCGTTCCCAATCGACCCGGAGGACGGGCTGTTTCCTCAGCAGGACGCACACTTACGAGCGTTCCGGCGTTTTCCCATCTGGCAACTTCGCTTGAGCATCCCGCCACGACCAAAAGTCCAACAATCAGAATACACTTCTTCATAGCTTTACTCCTTTAATTTTAAGAAACATTCATGTCCATATAAACCGGGATTACCGACGTATCCCTGCTAAGCTACGCAACCGAGCCTCATTTTCAACAGGATAACAAGTTTGTCTTTTCACAAGCTTCCCCGCTGCGTCCAACGAGAGTCTAAGACAAACGTTTCGACAATTCAATCACTCTTCAATCCAAAGTGCCGGCTACGCCTCGTCGGTGCCCGTAAAGGTACCCTTTAAGACTCGAATCGGGATCTTGTCGCTTGACGTTAAGAGGCAATTTGTTTTCTGTGACGAGCCTGTATCCTTTGTGCTCCATGCAATCTTCCATGAACTCGTGTTTATAACCGCCAGCTCTTTGCGATTGATCGGCGAGGCGTTTTTCCAACTCGTCAACGCAGTCCGCGCGGTCCTTTGCGCACTCATTGAAGCTCTTGCCCTCCTGATAGTAATACTTTGCACATCCCGCGAATAGGCAAATTAGACCCAACAACAAAACTGTAAAACTCTTCATTACTTATTCCCTTTCAATATACTTTGAGATTTAGCTCTCTTCTTCAAACAATCACAGCCTTCGGCCAGGCCAACACCATATTAACAGGTATTCCTGTGTGAAGGTACTTATTATTTTGCCCTCGCCCCGTTTTCTCTCGATCTGTACCACGAGAAGGTTTAAAAGCACTCAGTCATCCTGTTTCCGCACTTAAGGGCCACGGCGGTCAGTCTCTTACCCAAACCGCCTCCCGGCTCTTGTGGGTCGGGGTGGAGTGGTTATTCCTTTGCTCCGTTGTTGCGGAGAAATTTAACCTTGCCTGTCCCGGGATAGAGTGGTATCATACAGTACACCAAGTAGGTAGTATCAGTGATTTCCCATTATTGTGAAAGGTATAGTTATGTTTCAATTTCGTCTCAGTCATGCGGTCTCGTTGGGTATTGTTATCTTTTTGGCACAAACTGTTCTTGCTGAAAATTGGCCTCAGTTTCGAGGCCCGAGTGGATTGGGGATTTCGCAGGAACAAGATCTGCCTATCACCTGGAGCGAAACGGAAAATGTCGTTTGGAAGACAGCAATGCCCGGTTATGGTTCGTCCAGCCCGATTACATTAGACGGCAAATTGTATGTTACCTGCTACAGCGGATATGGCATGGCAAGTAAGTCAGGTCGCATGGAGGACTTGACACTTCATCTCGTATGTGTTGACGCTAAAACCGGAAAGATGGTCTTCGATAAACGAATCAAACCGACTCTTCCTGAGTCGAAACGCGTGCGCGATCATGGGTATGCCGCCCAGACGCCGGTGACTGACGGTGAGCATCTTTATATCTTTTTTGGAAAGAGCGGCGTCTTTAAGTTCGACCTGGACGGGAATCAGATCTGGCGAACCAGCGTCGGAACGAAAACGCATGGCTGGGGCAGCGGCACATCGCCCGTGTTGTACGAGAATCTGGTCATCGTCAATGCAAGTGTCGAGAGCAAATCACTTGTGGCTATCGATAAGGGCACAGGCAAAGAAGTGTGGCGTGCCGGGGGTATGGATTCTTCCTGGAATACGCCTCATCTGGTTGAGGTCCCCAATGGGAAACATGAACTGGCCGTAACTGTGAAAGGGTGGATCCTGGGATTCGATCCCAAAACGGGTAAAGAACTTTGGCGTTGCGAAGGTATTAAGGACTATATTTGTCCAAGCATCGTATCTCATAAAGGTGTTTTGTATGCCCTGGGAGGCCGTTCTTCGAAGGCCATTGCCTTACGAAGCGGTGGCCGTGGGGATGTAACGGGCACACATAAGCTTTGGCAGGCCGATGTCGGAGCGAATGTTTGCTCTCCGGTCGTGCATGACGGTCACCTGTACTGGGTAAGTGATCGCAATCGAAATGCTTATTGCCTGAGTCTGGCTGATGGATCAGTCAAATATTCTGAACGGGTAGGGCCCCAGCCTTATGCATCGGCCCTATTGGCAGATGGAAGACTTTACGTCGTGACACGTAACAGCGGTACTTTGGTATTGGCTGCGAAACCAGAATTCGAACAATTGGCTTTAAATAAACTTGAGGACCGAAGCACGTTTAAT
>DAOVMB010000269.1 GCA_030630905.1 Sedimentisphaerales bacterium | reverse complement strand
GACAGGAATGCCGGGACGCCAATCGTCAGAGTGGGATTCAAACGTGGGATGAGTTCCGGGATTGAGTTACACGGAAAGGTCAGGCGCGGCAACGACGGCTCGTATGATTTCGGCGACAGTGAACCGTGGAAATGGATTTCGGTAGGGGACAGCCCTATTGATGCGCTGGAAAAATTGCGGTCATTCACGATACTCGGCTGGGCGAATCCGACGAGTTTGAATATCGGAAGCGGAGGCAATCGCATTGCGTTCAACCTGAAATACAATCGTTCTGGATTTGACCTGGTCCATCTAAAGGACGGCCGGCTGAGGCTGGCCGTAAACGAATGGCCCGACGGAATTCGTAATGACAGCTCGCCAAACAGACTCCGCATCGGCAAATGGACGTTCTTTGCCGTCACTTATGACGGGAGTAAGCAAAAGGATAATGTTCGCTGGTACTTCGGCGATGCGGACAGCCCTGCAGCGCTTGACAAGACAACGAGTTATTCTCGCGGCCCGACGGGCAAAGGCAGCGGCACGCTTACAATAGGCAATTATAATGAAAGCATCCATCAGGCCGGCAAAGACAGGCAGTTCCGAGGGCGCCTGCGAGGGATAGAAATATTCGGCAGTCGAATCGGACCGCGGGGTGCTTTATCGATCAGTGACATCCGTCAGCGCCAACAGAAGGATCGTCCAAATACAAGCTTATAGTCCTTTTGATTAGTCAAAAGGACTATGAGCACGATACGACTAAACCTTTTCGGAAAGGAAAGCGTAGATGGAAAAGAAAACCGTTCGTACGGGAATTATTGGTGCGGGTTTTGCCGCGACGTTCCATTTCGAATGTCTGAAAAAAGTGCACGGTACAAACGTCGAGGTCGAAGGAGTATTCGCCACGGACACCGAACAAGCGGCATCGTACGCCAGGCAGCGTGGGATCCGTGCCTTCGACAGTCTGGAAGAGCTTCTCGACAAGGTGGATGTCATTCACGTCTGCACGCCGCCCGTGGCTCATGAGCCGATTGCAATCGCGGCGCTCGAACGGGACAAGTTCGCTATTGTGGAAAAACCGCTCACGGGCTACTTCGGCGACGGCTCGGAAGATTTCAACGGTGACACTTTCCCCAAGACCGATGCGCTGGATCATTCCCTGGCGAGCATCGAGCGAATACTGGAGGCCGAGAAGAAAAGCAAAGCAAAGATTCTCTACGCTGAGAACTGGATATACGCTCCTTCAATTCAGAAGGAGCGCGAGATTATCGAAAAAACCGGCGCCCAGATCCTCTGGATCTACGGCGAGGAAGCGCACTCCGGCTCACATGCGGCTACGTACGCCTACTGGAAATTCTCCGGCGGCGGTGTGATGATAGGCAAAGGCTGTCACCCGCTTACGGCGGCACTTTATCTCAAACGCATCGAAGGCAACGCCAGAAACGGCAAACCGATCGGCGCCAAGTCCGTCTCGGCTCGCACGCACGCAATCACCCGGCTGCCCGGCTTCGAGGACAAGGGGCATATACGCTGCGACTACCACGATATCGATGACTTTTCCCTCATGCACGTGGTCTTCGAGGATGGCACGATTGCCGACATCTTCGCATCAGATATATTAGTTGGCGGCATCCACAACTGGCTCCAGGTCTCAGCCAACAATCATCGGACTATCTGCAATATCAATCCCAACACGGCGATGCAGACATACAACCCGGTCGATGCAAATTTCAAAGATATTTACATCGTGGAAAAGACCGGCACGAAACAAGGCTGGTCGAATCCGTCGCCGGACGAGGACTGGTTTACGGGATACCCGCAGGAGATTGAGGCGTTCTATCGAACCATTGCGTACGGCGATGCGTTAGAGACGACCAGTAACCTTGCCGCCGATTGTATCTCGACGATATACAGTGCGTACGTCTCGGCTGAAAAAGCAGGAGCGGAAGTGCCCATCAAAACTTTCTGACTTGCGAATCGGCAAGTTTGATACTAATAGATTGTAATGCATGAATTTGTAGATTGTATATACGCATTTGGGTGGCAGCCTCAAGCGTAGCTTGGGGATGGTTTCCATAGCATTTACCATCCCCATCCCGATAAACGAAATCGGGATGAGGCTGCCACTCTCTGCTCACCATCCACAAATTCGCTTGTTATGAGGTATTAATCATAAAGTACAAATTCTAACGGTCGTACTTCACAGGGGCTTAACATGGAATTTCTCGGGCTGCACTACGCGATTTGGATTGTCCTTGCATTATACTTTGCCGGAATGCTACTTATGGGCTGGTGGAGCAAGCGGGGCATTCACAACCAGGAAGGCTATCTTTTAGGCAACCGGCAGTTCGGTGTGCCGATGATGATAATGCACGCCTTCGGCGCCGGCACACATCCAGGTAACGTCGCCGGCGTAATAAGCCAGGCCGTCGTAAGCGGGGCATCCAGCGTCTGGGTCTCGTGGATGTGGCTGTTCGGGACTCCTTTCTACTGGATTATCGCGCCAATAATCCGGCGGATGCGGTGCCTGACAATGGCCGATTTCTTCCGGCAGCGTTTCGGCAAAGCGGCCAGTGTATTGTATATCATCGTTGCGGCGGCGGGAATGATCGTTTTCTTAGCGGGCGTTCTGCTTGCTACAACCCGCACCGTCCAGGGTATGATGGGCAAAGCGACGACTGCCGAAAGCGAGTTCTGGTTCTTTGGCATCTTATTCGCGAGCACGGCGGTTTTTATAATCTACAGCTACTGGGGCGGGATCATCGCGGCAATACGCACCGATATGATTCAGGGATTTATGATTATCGCCCTGTCATTCATCGCCATCCCGGCGGCGCTTAACCTCAAAGAAGTGAATGGTATGTCTGGTGCCCGATCAACCCTTGCATCAGCCGCACAAAATGTCAACAGGACTATTCCGAAAGCGATAGAGCGATGGCAGAAAGGTGACCCAGAAGGCGCGATAACCGACCTCAAAGCAATCAAGGTGCAGGATGCCGGTGGTACTATTTCCCAGGTGCTTGAACTCTGGGGCAAAGGAGATTCACCCGGTGCACTTGACAAACTTGAAGAGGCAGGAGAAGTTAACTATCTGAGCCTATTCCACTCAGATAGATTTAACATATGGGTAGTACTCCTGTTGTGTATTAATGCGCCGCTGACGGCGCTGGCGCTTCCGCATTTGATGAGTGTCTGTGCGGCCGGCAAGACCGAGTGGGAAGGACGCGTCGGTTTCACATACGGCAACATTCTAAAGCGTATCTGCACCATAGGCTGGTGCGTATTAGGATTGTGCTGGCTGGCGTACCTGCTCAAAACAGGCTCCGAAATTCATCGGGATGCGGCATTCGGCGATTCGATTCGAGCGCTTCTTTCGCCGGTGCTTCAGGGCGTAATGCTCGCGTGTGTGATGGCCGCCGCGATGTCCTCGGGCGACGCGGTCCAGGTGACGGTCGCGGGGCTATTCTCGCAGAATATTTATCGCGAGTATATCCATCCCGGCGCCGATGAGAAACGGCTTGTGCACGTGACGCGAATCATAGGAATTGCGATCGCGCTTTTGGGCCTTGGGGCCGCGATTCTGATGCGGTTCAACCTGGTCAAAGCCATACTTGACTATTTCAATATCCTGAGCCTGGTGGGTATCTCCACGGCAATGGGTATTCTCTGGCGGCGGATGAACACGACGGGGATGTTTTGTAGCACGATTCTGGCCTCGGCCACGTTTTTGGTAAGCCGGTACATCCTTGATTGCAGCCGGGATGTTACTATCGGCGTGCCGATAGTAGTTGGTGTGCTCGCCGGCGTGGTTGGCAGCCTCGTAACAAAGCCGCCGAAGCGCGAGAAGATTGAGAAGTTCTTCACAAAGATTTATGTCCCCATCGGTCAGGAAGAGAAACTCGAATTATCGCTGGAAGAGGCCGTGCCGCAATCCAGCCGCTGGTACACAGCCGGCGGGCTTTTCATCGTCAAGCCGTCGCGACAGTCCTTAGTGGGTTTTGTTGTGGCGCTCGGAATTTGTCTGGCCTGCGTGCTGGTAATGCTGGCGATACTTAAATAGATCGAAAGGGCAATAGTGTGCCTGGTAATATAGGACTTATAGGTCTTGGCCTTGTCGGTTCGGCAATGGCCGAGCGTCTGAAGGCCGACCGATTCAATGTCGTCGGCTTCGATATTGACCAGGCAAAGTGCGAGCACCTTGAGCAGTTGGGCGGACAGGCTGTCAATAATCCTGCACAAGTTGCCGAACAAGCCGGCCGTGTTATCCTCTCGCTTCCTGACACTGACACGGTCCTGCAGGTTATAGAAGGTCCCGGCGGGATTCTGGAAGCGAAAGGTAGGGGCGGTTCGCGAACCGCCCTTTCATACATCATCGACACGACCACCGGCGAGCCTGACAAGACGGCCAAGTTAGCAAAACGTCTCGCCGGGCGTGATGTTTATTTTCTGGATGCTCCTTTTTCCGGTTCGAGCCAACAAGTCAGAGATAAAGAAGTAGTCTTTATGGTGGGGGGCGAAAAGGACGCGTACGAAAATTGTATGGACATTTTCAAAGCGCTTGGCGCGAAGGTATTTTACTTAGGCGCTTCGGGAAACGGCTCCAGGGCAAAACTGGCCGGCAATTTGATTCTCGGGCTGAACCGACTGGCCTTGGCTGAAGGGCTTGTCTTCGCGGCAAAACT
>DAOVMB010000001.1 GCA_030630905.1 Sedimentisphaerales bacterium | reverse complement strand
GCCCCGATGCCAATGCCAGGCGGACATGTATGGATTTGTTACCTGATTCCATTGACTGCCGCCAATATTTGACCGCACCAAGCAGATTTCCCTGCCCGGAAGCCACAAGACCTCGCAAGAATGTAATTGACGCCGAAGAAACATCCTTTTCGTACATTTTAGAGATACAGTCATTAGCATCTTCGAGCTTACCGGAACGGATAAATAACTCAGTGGCCAGGGGCATAAAATCCCATGGCTGAGAAGAAAGCTCTTTTAATCCTGTTTCGGCTATTTTTAACATTTTTTCTTTAGATCGTGATTTCAATGCAAGCCCGGCCCATGTTGTCCAAAGATCCTTGTCAGTTGGCGAGGCTTCTTGCACTGCAACAAGATGCACCTCTGCCTTGTCGAGAGCATTTGAATTGATAAGTTCTTGTGCAAGACGCAAACGGACAGATGAATCAGACAAATCCTGCTTTTCGGCTCGTTCCAGGTCAGATGAAGCACTTGATAAGTCTTCACTTCTTCGATAAAAACCCGCTCGTATTATATATGCCAAAGCAGAAGACGGATTTTTCTCCACGGCCTGATTGAACCAATGGGACGGCACATCCTTAAAATCTCCCGGACGCTGCTCTATAAGTCGGCCTAATGTTTCGTATGCTAATACCTGCTCAGGATGTCCCTGTAAAATGCTCTTTAATTCCGCTGCTGCTTCTTTGAACTTTCTTTGTCCAGCCATCGCAAGGGCCAACATCCTCCGAAGACCGGGATCCGGATTGGTTTCAAGCTGTCTTCTGGCAATTAGCTCCGCTTCGCCGGGACTGCCTATACCCAGGTAGATTTCAGTAAGCTGCATAGCAGCTTCGGAATTATTTCTATCTACTCTTAATATAGTTCGATATGCTCCGATGGCTTGTTGAATTCTGTTACGTTTGGCAGGCCTGATTTTAAGCTGAGCGTCAGCATATTTAAGCAATATAGACACGTTATTTCGTTCCAAAGTAATATAACTTCCCAGATGTTCCGCCGCATCTTCCCACCTATGCTCGTTATATGCCTTATTGCCAAGGATAAGACCCTGATCGGCTCTATTGGTCCTGCGCCATTGGCGAAGTCCAAAAGCGCTTATGCCTAAAACAATAAGGCTGATAACCAAAACAATTGCCAATTTCCAGTTAAAGTATCTTCCCGGCATTTACTCGCCCTTTCGAAAAGTTAGAATTGGTTAATGAAATTTCCTAAAAGTTTCATTGCTGTTTTCCAACATATACTTAAATCCATCCACAGCGATAGATTCCTGACATATTCGACGTCATAATGTATCCATTCCTGAAAGTCTTTCATTGGCTGGCGTGTCCTGTAAACCTGCCATAGTCCCGTAATTCCCGGTCGAACCGATAGTCGGGCGTCACGCCATAACGGGCACAACGTATTCTCCGATTTAGGGGAGGGCCTCGGACCGACAATACTCATCTGGCCAAACAGAACATTAAAGAACTGGGGTATCTCATCGATATATGTTTCCCGCAGAAACCAGCCTACGGTATTGATTCGAGGATCATTGGCTATCTTAAATTGCGGGCCATCCACCTGGCTGACGATTCGCAATATCTCCTGTATCTTATCAGCCCCGATAATCATCGTCCTGAATTTCAGACAGTTGAACTGCTTGCCGTGCAGCCCCTGACGTCGATCCTTATAAAACACCGGGCCCGGCGAAGTTAATTTTATTGCCAGAGCAACAAATATCAACACGGGAGCAAACAGAATCAGTACTATTGCCGCGGCAAAACAATCGGCAATTCGTTTGAAGCATCGCGCATAGGAAATTCCCGGCCAGGCGCGAAACGGCCCATGAGAATCCTGCAACAAGCTTCTCCTGCTTTTGTGTCGAACCGGGCGATTCCAATTAATTTGTGGCCCTTTGATAGTACGGCTCTGCACAAATTGATTCTTGGGCACACATACTTTCGGACCAACTATTGATGAATTTATAACAGCCCCCCGCTCAATCCTGGCTTCATTGCAGATAATGGTCGGACCAATAACAACGGCCTTCGGACCGATGTGAATATTCTTTCCTAACAGCACCTTCCCTTTTAGTCTTGCATCATCGGATATTGTATTCGAATCTTGAAGTTCAAATTTAGATTTCTGGATATTCGAAAGCCTCGTTTCACATAAGCCCAGCAATCCATCTTCAGTTTCCAAATCCAGCACATTTCCACCTACGTTAATCGCCCGCAACATTATTTCTTTTGATCGGCATATTTCTGAAAGAGCGGAAAAAGATAAAGGCAAAGCTTCATCCACCAATACACGACCGAGAACGTCGGTTTTAATAAAAAGATGATGAGGCCACTCAGTAGAAACAAATGTAAATTCGGCTGAATCCGAATAGGCCCGGCAGAAACCCGCCACCTTGCCTTCGGCTGTCAATCGCACTTTTTCGCGTTGTCCCAACAGCCCGGGTTCTGCATTGACCGCCACTACGTCTGCCTGGACGCCGGCAAGCACACTTTCGAGGAAATCGGCGTTGATGTTCGTGGCAAATCGCCCATTGGACACAACGAACCATGAGTTTAAGCTACCCTCTCGTTTAGCTCCAGCCACAAGCTCTAAGGGGACAGGTATATTATCTTTGTAACGTATTACATTCGGCTTTACATCATACAAAGACTGTCGCGGCATCTGATTTTGATGCCGGGATCCGAAAGGTTCAATTTCCCATTCCTCCGGGATGGCATAAAAAGTCTTATCGAAATTCCATTTTGCAGATAACCGTAATATAGAATCCCTCCTCATGTCTCCATACTTACACAATCCATCGAAAACAACGCCGGCAACAGGCTCGCTGGCCAGAGCAAAACGAAGCAAACTCTCGCCGCTGCTGTCTGCAGAATTCCTGTGTATAAGAATCATGTTCATGGATAGGTTAAGGAACAACATTTATGAGCATTTACTAATTCGATGTGATTCTCATCTGAATTAAGCCTCAGTTGGCTCTTCAGATTCAGTAGCCTCTGAGTCGTCTATATAATCCGGACTCTCTTCCATTGAGAACATCAGTTTTCTCCTGGAGACTCTGGCGCTATCCCTTGATTCCGCACTTTGCGCATAATAACTATGACCGTGGCGGTAATAACTATGCTCAGCCTGAACGCTGCTCAGTACGGTCCCCAGCACCTTGACATTAGTCTGCGCCAGTCGTTCCTTCGCTTCTTTGAGATCAGGCAAAGTCGTATGGCCGGCAAAGCTGACCAAAATAACAGCGTTTCCGATCTTAGCCCACATAAGAGCATCAGGGAAAACCAGTGCGGGAGGAGTATCAATAATCACATGATCGTACTTTTTGCTGATTATATTTATGCGTTTAGCTGTCGATGACAAGGCTAACAACTCGTAAGCATCCGCTGCATCATGAAAATCAGCCGCAAGCACATCCAGGCCCGTTGAAATTACAGAGAAAACAGCCTGGTCAAATTTTACTCCGCAGAGAACGTCATGAAGTCCCCTTGAACCCTTGGGAAGATTCAACAGGCGAGCAACATCAGGTTTTCTCAAGTCGCCATCTATGAGTAAAACCTTTTTCCCCGACTCAGACAGACTTGTTGCCAGATTAACGGCAAATGTAGTTTTGCCCTCCTTCATACCCGGACTGGTAACAACCAGTTTCTTAGGTATTCCTTTGTCGCCAAGAAGCCCCAAGTTGGCACGAATAGTCTGGTAATCTCCGACTATCTGTTCCGGAAGAAGGGCCGGCTTGACAGTGTCCAAGCTTGTAGTAGTCCCGATTATTCGAATACCGATACGCTTCGCTACGTCATCAGGTGTCCGTAAACTCTGATCAGCCTTATCTCGAAGATATGCCAATCCCATACCACAAACAAGCGAGACAAATACCAGGCCTATCGAATATTTTATCCGCTTATCGTTAATAGAGCTAATGTCGGCATTATAATGCGCGGAAATCCTTGTCGGACGTTTTCGCTGCAATTCCAAATCCTGGATACGCTTGAGTACGACATCATACGCTTCTTTCGTCGAGTTCAATCTATCCTGCAATTCCTGAATTGTCAGTTGCTTACGGCCGACTCCAATAGTTTGAGTGTCTTGTTGAGATAGTATATCCTGGAGACGTTTTTCATACTCTCGCGTTTGCTCCAGTTCACTACGTACAGTTACAAGCTGTTTGTTGCCGGCCTCCGCAGCTTCCTTAGCCACCAAATTATCAAAAGCATTGCTGGCCTCTTGTTTTCGATTCTCCAGATGTTCCTTTAATATTCTCGATAGTTCAACTTTCCGTAAAAGTTCCGGATTCGTAGGGGACAACGTCTGCCTGGCAACAATAAGTTCTTGCTCTAATTGCGTAATATTTTGCGTGAACGCCACGACTGCAGGATCTTCATTTATATAATCTCGCCTCATCTTCAGCAACTCCTCAGCCGGGATGGCCTGCTCTCTGGTGCGTTCAAGTAATTGGACTCGAGCTTCGAGTCTAATTCTTTCAGCCTCGACACCTGTAAGTGTGTCCAGCAGACTCGCAACACGCTGCAGCATCATGTCCTGTCGCCCTTCCAATGCAACAGTCCCATATTCCTGCCCCAACTGGTAGATCGTCTGGCGGTCGTTTTCGACCCTTTCGTAAAGAAAGTCACGCCTGTTTTCCAGGATAGCAAGCTTTCGGTTCTCGCCCTCATCCGAACTAACAACTTCGATATCCATATATGCCCGAATAAAGGAATCCACAATCTGCTTTGCTTCCTCAATATTCGTGCTCTCCATATTGATTTTTATCAGTTCATTACGACGGTTTGCAGCAACAATAATAATCCCATCATCAACAATAGCCTGTTTCAACTTCATTGCCGGCTCTGTTTTAGTTTTTGTGCCCAATAATTTCTGCTTCCACTTTAAGATCAGATCGGTTGGTTCATCTTCAAAGAAGGACAGATTCTTATCGACCAAATCGTCTGCAACTCTCTGCACTACCGCATTGCTGGTGATCTTTTCTGCCTGAGTATTCATAAAGCTTTCATAATTCGATATTTCCCCTCTGTCCTGTTCGCCGCTCAGGATGTCCGCTAAAATAGGGGCAACTCTTATCGCGCCGGTTATATTGTACACAGGCTTAACAGTAAGCCATATCGCAGGCAAGCCTATTCCGCACACTATTAAGAATATCAGTAATACAATGTACCAGCGGCGAAGAATACCGGCCACCATATCCGACGTAGCATCTTCACTTTGTTCAGGTGGAATTTGCATATTAACAATTTCTTGCCCGACCACCGGATCTTGAATTTTATCTAATTCGTTCATTTCTATTACTCCTAACAATATTGATATGTGATTCTAATCAGGTTCCGAGCTTCATTTTGCGATCTTTCACAAAAAGGCCCGCCACAAATGGTTCTTCACCCCCCCTGTCGTGTAATTATTATTGCTTTTTCTTCGGTTGGAAGCACCGTGAGTTTTGCCAAAAGCCAAAGCTCGCCAACTACCGCCGCAAGAGCCAATGGCATCATCGCATACCCACCGAAGTCATGGAATATTTGTTCCCAATACTCACCTTCAAGAATAGTGAAAAACACCGCTGTAATTGCCAATCGAACAGTGTTACACAATAAGGCAATAGGCAGGCTTGAAACCAGAATGACCAGTTTTTCCCACCAGGTTCGTTGTACCAGTAGAACAACCAGTCCGCTGATGACAAAAAAGGCGGTGATCATTCTCAAGCCGTTGCAAGCTTCAAGCACCGCAACACTAACGTTACCCATATCAATGGTATGGCCGTCCTGTGTGACTGCATATCCTATCACCTCAAGGCAGAAGACCGCCGATGAAGTAGCCCAACGCTGCAGATTCAAGCCGACATGGTACTGGATGATGTTCGGCAGGGGCAGCATCAAACACAGAAACAATAATATTGGAGATATCTTTCGGAAAAACTTCCAGCCAAATAACAGTAATATCAAAGCAGCAATACTCAGGACTACGGATAGCCTTTCTGCAGAACTGTACATTAAGAAAAGCCCGAAAAGTCTGACTGCCTGGGCCCCCGCGAAAGCAAACAAACCCCAGATAGATGGCTTGACAGGACAACAGGCTATATCACGACGCCTTGACCAAAGGATATAAACAGCCAGAAAAGGAACCAAAAGACCGGAGGAATATTCATCGCTTTGTTGCCACAATTCCCAAAGCTCAACAAGGCCGGGCCAGTAAGACCAAAGAAACGCGATACAGACAAGACCTAATGCCAGAAATGTCAGAATATTCTTTCTGCTCAACCATGTCCAATTCGGAAATTTTTCGGAAATTTTGTCAAGCGGTTGCAATACGAGCTGCAATCTACTCGCATTATTTTTCACAACCATTGAGGCGAGATCGACCACACGTCCTAACACTCCCTCGGGTTCGAATGATATAGATTTATCTTCCATAACGGCATTATCTCGAACTACTCCATGATAATCGACCACACATCTCTGGATTTGACAATTTGAGCCCACTTTTGCGTCATCCCATAGCACACTATTTATTACAACGCTATCTTTATTAATAGCAGCATTTTTCCCAAGGATGGCCGGTCCGAGAACAACCGCCCCGCTCGATACTGTTGCACCGTCCAGAATAACAACCGGCCCATCAATTCTTGCTTTAGGATCAACCTTTGCATTTTCCGCCAACCACACATTTTCGGAATCGGTGCTATTAAGGGATTTAAAATCCGCATTCATTTTTGGAACATTTTCAAGGTAACTGGAAACAGCACATAAATATTCTTGCCGATTCCGAAAATTCCCGGCATGATATGGCAACTTTGCGGCATGAACTGTTCTTCCGGCATGGAGCATCTTAGGAATCAAGCCTTCTTTGATATCAAAATAACCTGCCTTTGGAATATGTTTCAAGATACCCGGATTACAAACATAAATTCCAGATGCCTCGCCCATATCTGTCTTGCTTCGACAACATGGATTCAACATTACAGTTAAATCAGACTGACCGTCACGGTGTGCTTTTATCAGCATATCGATTTTCGGGGGACACACTATGCCGGCGGGAAACACCAGAAGTAATTCTTCAGTTTGATCGCCGGCAACCTCACGAATACATCCTGCGGTACCCATCGGCAATGTTTCATCAAAAATACTCAACGCCAAACGATTATCAGTAATATTCATTTTGTCCACTAACGAACTTGCACCACTGCCGCATATAACTGCCTCTTTTATACCCTGATCGACTAAATGGCTCAGCAGGCGTTCCAATACAGATATCCCCGCTACCGGCCACAAAGCCGTAGGCAAACGTGATGCAAGCGGACACCGCCCGAAGTCACGATTTCCTACAAGTATAATAGCTTTAGCAATCTGCATTTAGATACTTTCGGCCCTGTCGATATCAAACAAACTGTTTCAACGGCGTTTTCTTAAGAACAAATGTTATCAGTAACGAAATAGACAATACTATAAACAGCAACAAAAATGGATGCTGCATAGCTATACCAAATCGATATAAAAAAACCAATACCAAGGGATGAACAAGATAAATGCCGTATGATAACGATGCCAAATTCACTGAAACCAGATCCAACTTGCCTCGCCAATGCAATGCAGAACAGAATATTATCAAAGAAACAAAGTATCGAATCGCAAATTTGCTGCTGTAATTCAACCATATCCCATAGCTTAACCGGTCAAACACCATACATCCCACACATGCCGTCAAAGTCGAAAGAATTACGAATACGAAATACTTTTTTCTGTCTTCGGTTCTCTGCAAAATCTTGATCCGGCCAATAGCAAAACCAAGAGGTATTACCGGCAATCCCAAAGTCCATTGAGCCAGCGGCGTTGGAGGGTGAAGCCGGGACTGGATAACTGAACAGCCAAATATACATAAAGCCCCGATTGAAATTGCAGTTGTAATCGTAAATGAGTCAGCAATACCTACTATTCTTCGATGTATCAAAGTGAGAAATAAAGCGGCAACGAAAGCAAAAGGCAGAAACCATAGATGTATTCGAGTTCCGGTCAAAAGCATCGTCGGAGAAAAAACATCTGAAAACGATACGTTCTCATAAACCATCTTTGCTAATCCGAGGCCACCATATATGATCGACCAAAACAACCATGGTTTAAGAAGACGTCGCGCCTTTCGTCTTGCCACCTCGGCGATGCCGTATGGTTCAGGCTTGTTTACAACAAAGGCACAATAACTCAGCAACAGAATAATAAAACCAGCCACACCAATGCTCCGCGGAAACCAATCATGGGTATGAAAGGAGGCAATGCCGAACGCAGAGACAATACGCAACCGTTCTATATTGGCTATCCGGGGCTGTCGGGAAACAACCGCCGGCTTGACTCCGGCTATCGATTGAAACAGTGTTTTAACAGTTTGGTTTTCAACAAATGAGTTCAATTCTTTGCTTCCAAAAATACAACAATAAAAACATATGTAATATACATCTAAGAGCGGCTCGCCATTTCTGCGAGGATTATCAGCAACTGCTCAGCCACCATTTTCCCGCCCCGGCTATTAAGGTGTCCACCATCTTCGGTGTATTCAGGCGCCATGACATTAACTTTCTCCGCTCCTTTTACAACGTGACAACCAAAACCGTCCGGATTGATAGATTCTATCAGGGCCAGGTCGAAGAAAGGTTCCGTTTTAGAGTAAGCGTTCCTTAACAACTTATTATAACACTGGCGCATCATGTTATCGTCCAGAACACCTGGTTTGCCAATTAACGACTTAACTGTCTGTTTCAGATTTCTCTTGGCTCCCTTTGGCGCCGAACGTATCGGAACAGTTACGTGCAGGAACTTTGTACTGGGATATCGGTCCTTCAATTCTTTCATTACGGCACGATAACCATCGAAGATTTCCTGCGGATCCGAATTCCGCATAATATCAACATAGCAGAACTTGAAAAACGCTATATCGGCTTTGCTCCCGACGCCGGCATCCATTATTTCCCCAAAGCGTTTGATCTTCGAGAAAGGATCCGTGTTCATACCTACCTGGGAATGAGCAAAAACAGGTTGGTCAAAAGCCGCAGGTTCGCGTGCTTCTATGACATTGAGTTTTATATAGTCTCGCTCGTTTATGATATCCGTGATTCCACCAATAATGTTGTACCCGACTGATTGATGCCCGAAGAAAATCTTCTTCTCAGCAAGTTTCGCCCAATATTCTTTGGGTACATCATCAATCGACGGCAGTGCTATTTTATTAGAGTCTGTCCTCGTTTTCATTCTTGTTATAACCATTGTCAGAATCCCAACAGCCGAGAAAGCTGCTACAGCTATGAATATCTGAAGTGACCTGACCTTCATGTAATGAATCAACCGATTCCGAGCTGTTTCTTCACCGCCGCAATTTGCTCGGCCGGGAAAGGTTCCGCCAACCTGGCTAATCCCTGCTCTCTTGTCATACACCCGACGCGAACCAATTCAGCTATCTCATAAGCATAAGGATTGACGCCTAACTGATCCAGGTGAACCTGGTTAGCCAGAGCATTCAACAGGCAGTTGGTGGAGTTGGCGTCTGTGTCATCGGGCTTTTTCCATCCGTATTTGTCCGCAGTCTCATAAATCACATCCTCATCGTAGTCTACAAACGCCAGTGGATTGATGCTGTACGGAAAATCTTCTACCTTGTCAAAGTGCCTTTGCTCCAGGAAGAAGGGTTTGATAATATCACCCAACCGATCGGACAGAGGACGCAGCAGTGTTTCCTGCATTGTTCTTATCATCTGGGGATTTGTTTTAACTACTGCCGTAGCCATCGGCGCCTGACCCGGCGACATCCCGAATATCAGAAAGGGAATCTCCTGCTCGATAGTAAGCCTGAAACCGATAAATCGTACCAGAGAAATACAGCTCGTGCATATACTGGACGCCCTTGTCATCGCCTTGGCCGAGTACATATCTTTGGACATGGAAGCCAGAACAATCTTTTTTATACTCTCGAAGCTCGGCGTTACCGTCAAATGATCCACGTTAATATTGCTCAGTACAGCACGGATATTTAGCTTGGCCCTGTCCGACTGAAACCAGTTGTCAAAGGAGTACGCCAATAGTCTCAGATCGTACCGCTCCTGTAACAAGTGGAGGGTGTATGTGCTGTCCTTGCCACCACTGTAGGCCACCAGAGCATCGTAGCTGCCCTTGCCTTTGTGCTCTTCAATAAGTTTCTGAAATCTGGCTTCATATTTACCCCTGATGGATCGCTGTTGATCCGGACTCTTTGCCGAGCGGCAAAAGTTACAGATACCATCATCATCAAACCGAATCCCTATAAAACGTTCGTTCAATACACATTTTTTACATGTTTGCATAAAGCTACCACCTACTCCTTTTATTTATTGCTCACATTTACACATGCGGCTGCAAACGAATCTACAACCGCTCGAATTTGCTGAAATGATATAACTAATGGCGGCTCGACCATCAGGACAGATGAATTGCCGAAAGCCGGTACCATTATAATTCTCTGCCGGATCATTTCTTTTGCCAGTTCGAGTGCTATCTTGCCACTTTGCGTTTCTATTCCAATCAAAAGACCCAATCCTTCAGCAGACCGCAGAATATTCGGGTATTCACCGACACAATCTCTTAACGAACGCAGGAGCATCTTGCCCTTTTCTGCACAGTCGGCCAGCAGACTACCCTGTTGTATATACCGGATTGTTGAAAGGCCCGCCCGGCAGGCAAGTACATTACCGGCATAAGATGAGGCGGACATGGGGAAACTCAGGCCGAATCTCTTCCAAAGATGACTTTTGGCAATGACCGCTCCGGTTGGAATCAATCCACCGCCCAGGGATTTGCCTAACACGAGTATGTCAGGCACTACATTATAATGTTCACATGCGAACATCCGGCCTGTTTTGCCAAATCCGGTTTTTATCTCATCCAATATCATAATGAGGCCGTGCTCATCACACAGTTTCCGCACCTTTTGAAGATAGCCATTCAGGGGCAAGAGTATACCCGCTTCGTGTTGAATCGGCTCGATCAAGACTGCTCCGGTATCCGCTGATATTGACTGCTTCAGGGCTTCGATATCACCAAAAGGAACGCTAATAAAACCAGGCAAAAGCGGCTGAAAAGCTCTCTTGAAAGAAGGGATACCCGAGGCTGTAAGCGCACCAAATGTATGACCGTGAAAAGACTTTTGCGCTGTTATAATTGTTTTTCCGCCCCTGTGAAGTCTGACTAACTTAATGGCACAGTCTATGGCTTCCGATCCGCTGTTAAGGATAAAGGAGCAGCTAAGTTCACCGGGTGTAATTTTCTCGATACACTCAGCCAATCTAACCTGAATTTCACTAATGAGCGGTTTTGTCAACAACTGCTGCTCTTTCAATTGATCCGTGAGGGATTCGATAATATCCGGATTATTGTGCCCTAAGTTGAATAAACCGTACCCTCCGACACAATCTATATAAGTATTGCCCTCCGAATCGGTGATTGTAGCTCCCTGTGCTCCTGTAGCGACTTTGTTCAATCCCAGTTTGTTCAAGAATGAAGGATATGCCGGATTGATAAGGCGTCCGTAAGACTCGAACAAATTCATATCTTTGGATAATTTTATTCCGCTTGCCATAAGACTGTCAGTTGTATCTCCCGTTAATCTGAGATGCCCGCTTCGGCCTTTGCTTTGAGTTGCTTCTTGTCGATTTTACCGTTCGGCGTTTTGGGCAGACTGTCCATAAACTCGATGTATTTCGGAACCATGAAGGTTTCCATATTTGCAGCACAGAATTTCAGCACCTGCTTTTCAGGCAGCTCAACATCCGGTGCCGGCACAATATAGGCCTTAATTGCCTGGCCGAAAATCTCGTCCGGCACTCCGATGACCGCCACTTCCGCAACACCTTCCATACTGGAAATATTATTCTCCACTTCCTTAGCGCTTATCCGCTCGCCCTTGCTCTTAATCATGTCATCTTTTCTGCCCAGAAAATAAAGAAAGCCGCGCTCATCCTGGCGGAAGTAATCGCCGGAATGGAGAATTCTCCCACTTGGATATTGTCCGTCTCGGTAGGTCCCGGCGGTCATTTCCGGGTCCGCCCAGTAGCCCTGCATTACATTCGAGCCTCTTATAATTAACTCTCCTGTTTCGCCAGGGGCGACCTCGCCGCCATTTTCATCGACGACAAAGACCTCGCAGTTCGGCATCGCTTTTCCGACCGACGAAGGTATTCGGTCCAGCTCTTCGGGCGGCAGGTAACTGACCCGCTTGCACTCGGTCAGTCCGAACATGGAAATCATGGTCATCTGAGGGAACATGTCCCTGAGCCTGCGAATATGCTCGACCGGAAGCGCCGCTCCGGTGTTAGTCATGTATCGAAGCGTGCTGAAATCGTATTTTTTCAAATTCTGTAGCTTCAGCAGCATAGCAACAATCGTAGGTACGATGGGAAATCCGGTTACCTTCTCCTGAGCGATTCGCTCCAGAATGCTGTGAAGGTAGAGGAAGGACTTCTCCAGAACCACTGTGCCGCCAAACATGAAGGCCATGATAACCTGATAGAGGCCGTAATCGAATGAAAGAGGCAAGACATCCAGTATAATATCATCTTCAACGTTTCCTATATACTGAATGATACTTCGTGCCGCCGAGATCATATTGTGGTGCGTTGACATAACGCCCTTAGGCTCACCTGTGGAGCCCGATGTATAAATAAGAGTGGCCAAATCCACATCAATACAGCGAGGTAACCGGCAGTCCTTTTCACCATCTGCGATTTTATCGACAAAGTCTGAAAATATTTCGTCCCAGCCCAGCGAAGATTTCGAAAACTGTTCCGGGATTCGTTTCGTCGGCCCAACCCATATTAACTTACGCTCCCCGATCCCTTCGCCCAACGCATCACTTACTACCCTGGCTTTGCTTGTATGGGCAATCAAAATATTGGTGCCTGAGTTCTCCAGGATATAGCGTAATTTTGCGCCCTTGAGCGAGCCGGCTAATATAATAAATACACCGCCGGCTTTCAAAATGCCGTACAACGAAATTACGGTTTCGGCACAATTATCCAGGAACACGGCAACTCTATCCTGTCGGCGAACTCCGGCATCCAGCAAAGCCGTAGCCAAATGGTCGGCACGCTGGTCAAGAGCCTTATAAGTCCACCGCTGCTCGCCACATACGAGAGCCACTTTATCCTGAAAACGCCGAGCAGAGCGGGAAAGCCACTCATGCACTAATGTCGGGTCGAATTCAATCATTTGTAAATATCCTTTTGAATCCAATAGTTCCTTCGTCTTAGCTACAAATAATTCGATCTACCTATTCAAGTGTCGGCGGTAACTGCCTGAGGTGCTTGGTCGCATTGTATTTGGCATTAAAATCTCTCATAGCTCTTTTTACCTGCTCTGCGCTTAGATCCATAACTTCACAGACTTTTTCAGTAGGAATTTTGTTTTGCCACGCATAAAGTAGAAGATCGAGTTTTTCGTAGGGGATGCGAAAATAGAATTCCTCATCGCTTACCTGGAAACTCCACGTGTCCGGACTCGGAGCTCTTTCTATGATTTCACGAATTACTCCAAGGTATTCCGAAAGTTGATATACCTGGGCTTTATAGAGATGACTGAGCGGCTCAATATCCACTCCGCCATCTCCGTATTTTACAAAGAATCCTTCCAGGACTTCAGTTTTGTTGGTTGTGCCGCATACAATATAATTCTTCATTTCCGCATAATAATAAAGATGCATCATTCTTGTTCTCTGCTTGGTATCGGTTGCAGCTACTATTCCATTGAGCGATTTCTTGTTTAGTCTTGCCGATTTCACATTGCCTTTGCCATCGTCTATTCTCAGAGTAAAGAAGTTAAAGGAATCTTTGGAGAGTAAGTCGGCTGGAAGAGTAATTTTCGACTTGGACTCACTGTCATACTCGGGAAAGACTTCTCTTATCACGTTATCTCTCTTACGATAGGTCCCAAAAGCTTCGAGTGTAGGTGTTATGTCAACCGTCTCTGTTTCTACACCCAGGTTTTGGGCATGTCTGGCTGCATATTCAGCACTTACAGGATTGGATTCTTTCTCAGGAAGAATCAATCCAAACACTTTGTCTTTACCTAATGCTTTGACACAAAGAGCGGCACATAATGCAGAATCGATACCGCCGCTTAGCCCGACTACAATACCATCACGCTTCATATCGCGTAGTTCTTTCTGAATGAATTCGCAAATACGTTCAACCTCGCTTTTGCTGTCAAGCTTGAGAATATCTTTGTGAAACTCCATAGTAATCTCCAAAACTCAAAATATGTCTGCAAGTCATAGATTACGGACAATGTCTATTTACCTTCAACTTACGGCCCTTAAAGCCTCAGATCTCCTGTCCACAATAAGAGCGGGAGAAACCGGATTATCAGGTCTCGCCGGGAAATTCTGAACAAATTGACGATGAATGAGTTGAGAGGACAAAAGGCCTACAAGGGCCATGCTGTCAATCTCACTCGGATTGTCAACCGCCTGAACTTTTCGCAACAGCTTCGTTACCTTGCCGGCATCAAACAAACCGGCCCTGCTTAGTGACTTCTTCGACAATGCTTCTTTTGTATATTCAGCGGTCTTTTCATTTAAAAGACTCTGCTTTATGGGGGCACGGTAAGGATTCTTCGGGCGACTGGTAATCTTTTTGGGCAGGATTCCTTCAAAGGACTTCTTAAGGATATGTTTTTCATTCAAACCCAATATTTTCCATTTGGCAGGCACCCTCGCCATAAAATCCATCACACGCGTATCCAGAAACGGCAGTCTTATCTCCACTGAATGAGCCATAGCGACCCGGTCCCCTTGCGATGAAAGAAGATAATTGCTCAGAAATATCGCCATCTCCAGATATTGGGCTCGGGAAAAATCGTCCGCTCGTTCAAAACCTTCCGGCAGACTTTGCCTGACCTGCTCATAACCGTCATATTGCCCGATAGCCTCGTTTAGCTCCTGCGAAAAGAATGTCTTGATTCTACTTGTATTCTCCCACCTGATAAAGTGTGAAAAGATCGGATCATCAATTTGATCAAGGCCCTTAGCAAAAAATGATTGCAGCGTGCGTTTGAGCCTTGGATTGTCGAATATATATGGATAAAGCTGGCCGATAAGTTCTGCTCGGCTCTGTGAGTCCGGATATTTCGCCAGGAACCTCCTGACCTTGGCCTCACGAAAGATGTTGTAACCACCGAAGACCTCGTCCGCGCCCTCACCGGTAAGCACGACCTTATAACCGCTCTTGCGCACAACGTCCGAGAGCAAGAACAACGGAACGGGTCCGGTCCTCAACAGCGGCTTTTCACAGTGCCATAAGCAGTCAGGAAGTGAAGCTCCGATTATTTCATCTGTAGCTGTAAGGTCAGTATGATTTACATTCAGATACGAAACCATTAGTTTTTGATACTCGCCTTCATCAAAACCGTCATTATCAAAACGTATCCCGAACGTCCGAACGTCCTTATTGAAATTTCTCACCACCAGGGCGGCAGCCCCCGAAGAATCAAGCCCGCCGCTCAGATAACATCCTACAGGGACATCAGCCCGAAGGCGAATTCTGACTGCATCCTGTAGCAGATCCCGGACCTGCTCGCAGATTTCTTTTGGAGCCAAATCCGATTGTTCGGCACGCGGATATATAGGAATGTCCCAGTATTTTTTAAAGGTGACCTTGCTATCGGATGTCTTCATATAGTGGCCCGGCGGCAATTCATATATATCTTTGAAGACCGTTCGTGGAGTCAAGGTTGTCCAGAAAGTAAAGATTTGATCCATTGCTATCGGATCAATCCGGCGAGAGACATTCTTGTTAGAAAAAATCGATTTTATTTCGGAACCAAAAATCACGGTATTATTTAGAATCGTGTAGTACAATGGTCTGATGCCGACCCGGTCCCGCGCCAGAAACAGCTCTTTTTTCTTCGTATCCCATATCGCTATGGCGAATTGACCGTTCAACTGTGTCAGACAATCCGGCCCCTGCTCTTCATATAGATGGAGCACTACCTCAGTATCGGATGTCGTGTAGAAGCGGTGCCCTTTTTGCAGCAGGTCTTCTTTCAATTCCGGGTAGTTGAAGACTTCTCCGTTATAGACAATCCAGAGGCTTTTGTCTTCATTATGAATCGGCTGCACACCGGAGGACAGATCGATGATGCTCAGCCGGGCATGGCCCAATCCCACCTGATCATCGAGATAGATCCCCGTTTCATCCGGCCCGCGATGGCAGAGAGCACCTATCATCCTCTTGATACTATTCAGGGACACACCATCAGGACCATCTATATGGCAGATACCAGCTATTCCACACATGATAAAAATCAGACGCTTTGAAAAACAGCTCCCTCGAACTCTCCTCGAAATCTACGCTTCCGCGGCGGGACTTGCATTCAGTTTCCGGTCAATGAACCGGGCAATATTCTGCAAGCTGTCCATGTTGTCCGGCACAAGCTCATCATCCTCTACACTTAAGCCAAAAGTCTCTTCAAGAAAGAACACCAGCTCCAAAATCCCGGTGGAATCGATGATGCCCTCCTCCATAAATGAAGTGTCATCTTTGAGCTTTTCGCCATCTCCGAAAAGAAAATTTTCTACTACGAATTCCCTGACTTTAACAGAATTGTCCATATTACCCTCTTACCAAATTGTGTTTTCAATTAAGAAATCGTTATAAACTGTACAAATAAAAACATTGATGTCCAGAAAATTCCTCTCTGCTTATTTTTCATTTCCCGCCTTCTCACTCTGTTTATTATCGGTCGATTGCCATGCCTTTTGAATAAGGCCGGACAAGTTTCTCGCCGGATTGCCCCCGACAAAAGCTCCGGCGGGAATATCTTTCTGCACTACCGAACCGGCACTTATTATGGCATTGTCCCCTATCTCTACTCCAAAAAGAATTATCGAGCCTGTACTTATCCATACGTTGTTTCCGATCGTGGTCTTCTGCCTCTGCTTTGCTACCTGCGGCGGAACCGGGTGCCTCGGCCCGAGAATTTTGACGTAGGGGCCGGTAGATAGCTCATCGCCGATTTCAACCGGGCCCATGACAACATTATTGAGCCCGAACCAGCATTTTTTCCCAACCGTTATATCGCCGAGATCGATGTTCCATACGTTGAAATCCTCGGCGATGGTCTTCTCGCCAACGCGAGCACGATAAGGGGCAGAACGGTCGAACCTGAATCTGTACCCAAATTCCACGAATCTTCCCTTTTCGATATATCTGCATCTGTTGTAAAAGCGAACGATTTTCCAGAATATCCTCTTGGCTATCACCTTCACAAAAGTGGGTGTCATGAACTCTACGGTTCTGTACAGCGTACTGTTCTTAATGTTTCCCATCGCCAACTTCCGTCACCTTTTCACCGAATTAGCTTCATGTTTTAGACAACTCATTTAGAAATGTGGAAATGCGTGCCGCAACAATATCTGCACACGGCTTCCGCTCCTGCGGCATAAAGCACTTCAACTGCTTCATTTTACCCGGCACATCCTCAGCACTATATGCTACCAACAGGTAGCCGAGCTGCTCGAACTTTTTTGCAATAGCAAGTTGGTGATTATTCACAACTTCGCCATATTTTTTCAATCTCGGCATAACAAGTAATGGTTTTCTATGATCCAGCGCCATTGTTATTGTACCCATCCCTGCGTGGCTGACAATGCTGTCCGCCTTGTTAAAATGTTGGTCGAAGACGGCTTTCTCCACCGAAGGGGCTGCTTCAAAGTTTTCCGGACAATAAGAACTATCGCCAATCTGAGCGACAATTTGTTCATTAAATCCATTTGCGCCGGCGGCTTCATCAACAGCTTTGACTAACCGGTCAAACGGAAATTGCGTTCCAACGGTCAGGAAAATCATACTACCGTCCCAACAAATTCGATACTTTTATATCTGCCGGTCAGTTCCGGCCATTGCACAAGGAATAAATCCGCAATGTAACGAACCATTCTTCCCGACAGGGAGATTCGCTCCACGTTGGTAATACTGTCAACCCATACGACTTTTGCACCAAACATTTTACCCAGGAAACACAACATACAACCGGCCGCCGCACCCGTGCTGATCACGACATCAGGCCTCTCCTTGAAAACAATACAAAGGCATCGCAGCAATACAGTGATGACTCGTATCGGATGCTGCCTGTTGCATTCTCCTACGACATAAACTTCGCCTAATTTGCTCAGGTTATCTCGCACGACTTCCGTCGTCGTGACACAGAACGTTTCGTATCCATTCCAGCTCGCAGCCAGCTTGAGCAATTGAGATATATGGCCTCCCGCTGAAGCAGTCAGGCAGATTCGCAATTTACCTTTATTCTTAACCATCACTCTACTTTGTGACAACCGCTGTTTAATGCCCTAAAACGTTTTCTTCTCCAAGCCATGCGCAACAGGCGTAGGCAATGGGATCACGGCGTCAATTAATGATGATGCTACCGGGCAATTTGTGAGACGATAGTTCTAATTTTGCCCATCGGTGTTCTTTTGACCGCTTCAACCTGCTTAAAGTCGACCTTCAAGTCACGCGGCAGAAACCTTGCGGCACTTTTTCGCATATTCGCAAGATCAACTTCGGTGAATTTGGGGGCGGGAACATATTCTATAGTGATATGATCCAGCGCATCCTGTACGAATTGTGTCTCAAGTATATTATTCGTGCCGCCTATAGTGTATAGGATTTGCACCACCGCGGTGACACCGAGCTGCACTCCCGACGGGGATTGTATTATGTCACCTTCTTTTCCAATTATTGATTTGACTACCGGAAACTCTCTGCCACAGGAACAACTGTCGTCCGACTTGTCAACAACATCGCCCATATCGTATCTGATCAAGGGCATCGCCTTGTTCCAGAAACCCGTTGAAACCACTCTGTAATGACCTTCCTCGCATCCGTCCATCGGAATCAGCTCGGTCAATCCATATTCAGGTACTATGTGATAACTTCCACGTTCACATTGATGTATGGCAACGACTCTCTCGCCGCTGCCGTAAAAATCGAAGATTTTGCAGCCAAACGCATCTGAAATAGTTTGTCGCATAGGTTCGGTCATTGCCTCCCACGTGCTTATTACCACGCGAAGGTCAAGCTTGAAACTTGAATTTATGCACGTTTTGGCCATCGTGTAAACAGCGCTCGGATAACCCACGACAACTTTGATGCCGTGTTTCTGTATCATCCTGGCATAATCAAGGGCCGTATCGGCAGAACAGTGATAAGCCGAGAGCGTTAATTCCCTCATTATCGGATCATAATCATAAAGGCGGGCATCCTTCTTCTCCGGCAGCGCAACCACCCTTTGAAATATCCAGGCGCTCTTCTCCCTCATGCTAACTCCCGCCCAGTCCCACTGCCGCCTTGCGAACGCATGCTCGGTCCCCAGCGAGAACAAGGTTCTATATACAATCATGGGAGTCCCGGTGCTGCCGCCTGTTCGGCCCTTGCGCAAAGCCCACTTCGGATATTTTGTCGAAATTATTGAATCACCTGCCTTCAAAACTTCCTTTTTGTTGATTATGGGAAATTTCTCTATGTCTTCCAGAGTGTGAATACTCTCCGGGCTTATCCTCAATTCATCCATCAAATGCCTGTAGTACGGCACCGAATTGTAACAATGCCGAACAAGCCTTCTAAGCAGCTTTAGCTGGATTTTTTGTAATTCCGAATAGCTAAGCCACTGTGTTTTGTTGAGCCATCTTCTATGCAGCCGGAACGGCCCGGCATATCTCTTAACGAACAAATGTGCCGCACCCTTTGCTATTGCTTTAATGCTCATACCAACTTACCTTTTATACCAGACAGCATTTAATATGCTGCCGCCTGCACTAACATCCATCGGCCCCGACACGCTTCAACGCATCGGTTATCGTCTTGAGTTCGGATTCCTGTCCTGCAAATAGCGTACGAAGCATCAATTCCGCTTTACTGTCCCAAGAAGATTGGGCGACTCTTTCTCTTCTTTTTCTTACAAGCTCCACGTTGTTTTCAGAGTGGGCCTTCTTAATACAGCGGGCAAAGTCTTCCGGGGTCGCAGCCTCGTGCACAATATCAAGGTAGCTTTGCAGCTCGGAGAATGCAGGTGTGCTGACGATTGGTTTCCCCAGGGCCAGGTACTCTTTGAGTTTAATCGGATTCGCGGCCTCGGTCCATTTATTGATTCTCCAGGGCAATACCGCCACATCAAAACACTTGCCAAAATGGGGAATTCGTTCATAAGGCTGCTTTGGGATGATATGAATATTGTCCCTGGCGAACATCTCTCGAGACTCCTGCGAAACACGCCCAATAAACACGAAGGAAAACTCCGGCAACAGGTCGGCGACCTTGCTGACAAATTCAACATCGAACTTATGGTCCGCCATCACCCCAAAATAGCCAACGACCGGTTTTCTTATGTTGACCATCTCGGCAGGTATGTCCCGGTTATTTTCCGCCGAGGTAAACATTTCGTAGTCAACGCCATGATCCAGGAAAAAAGCATTCTTACATTGATCGGCCTCTTCCTCATACAGGATTCGGTTAACATAAACGGTCATATCCGCGTTGGCTTTCAATTTCCTGTCATAGTTTAGTACCGTCTCTCTATCGACATGAGGATCATCCTCGTATCGATCCGTTCTCTGGTACACAAGTTTTCCTTTTTTCATTGTGATTGCTGTATCACAAGCCGGCGGGCAGGCAACCCACATCACAGGGGTCATCATACGCAGCTTTCGCGTAATGCGCCGTATCTGATATCGCAAGATAGCTTCATTGAACGGTCTTGCCCAGGAGATATGCTGAACGGGCAAGGTATATGGACTATATACCCAAAATCCGACGCCGGACTGCTTGAGCCCCTTCAGGATGCTCTTGGTCTTACGGACGAGTTTTTCGGTGAAGCCTTTCCTGATTCCTATGTTCGGTTTTCGCATGACGATAGAGTTTACGTAAAGCGCAGTCCCTATCCGGGAAAATCGGCGCATCAATTGCATATCAATATGCGCCCGATTGTGATACCACCAATCCTCACCGCCAAAGCATATAAACGAAATGTCCGTATTATTTTCAGTATCCATTTGTAATCTCAGCACGAGCTTCCAGTCATTGCATTCTTCGGATTGACCGCAAAACGTCGAAAAACTATTCTCCACAAAATTATTTATCGCTCGTCGACTTCGGAGATTTAGAGGCAACGGTAAAATTCGCCGTGATCGTTCGTTTAGCGTGCATAATTATCGCCACCGGATTTTCCGTCCCGGATAAACCACCCGACCAACCTGCAAACTCGTATCCGGGATCGGCGACAACTCTCAGCCTCACTCTCTCGCCAAGCGTATAGGCTGCCTTATCCGGGGCTTTTGCGACGGAGCCACCAACTGCGACAAAATTTAGCGTGGGAGACATCGTCCACACAGGACCATAATCTTTGCGGTAGGTATCCCACATGGCCTCCACGAACCTGGACATCTGTCTCCAATCGGCGGCGGCCTGCATATAACGGTCTTTGAAATCAAACAGGGCATCATGGTTCCATAAATCCTTCGCTCCCATGATATGCGCTGCCAGGACAAATCCACCCCATGATGGACAACTTACCCTTCTATATGACGTATTCCAGAACTTGTTGCTCCTGTGTGGGCCGGTCGCATATAGGATTCCCCACTCAGGAAGGCCAATATCCTCCTGTTCGTACGGAATTAGCTGAGGATCCCTCGGATCTGGGTCCCACTGGGGGCTGTGACTCACGTCCACATCCGCCTGAGTTACATAAAACGTCTGGTCATCTTCTCCGAAATGAACGTACTCCGGGTGCAGGGGGCCATAGTCCGGAATATCGGGCCTCCCGATATTCTTCATGGATGGATCGTCAAGCATAAGCCCGGCAAACAGAATCGGCCACTTACGTCCGCTGTTATGCGCACCATTATTGATCCAGTTCTTTTTTCCCCCGTCCTGGACAATTCCATAAAGGTCAATACCTAACTGCACATACCGAATAAGAAGCGTTTCTTTCTGCGCGTTCTTGAAATTAAGGTTAAGCATCAAGGCGCCAACGCCTATCTGTGTGGCTAATTCCCTGCCGAAGCCGGGCATATTATCGACCGGATGAAGACAACGGTTCGGCCAATTGGGGACATGGTCCAGCCACGGCCGTTCAAAAGTGCGTTCCATCGTTGAAAGGCCGGGTAAACCGGGCACAGGTCTTAAGCTGGCAAGTAAAGAGTAGTCCAATCGACTTTTATTGAATCTAATTGTCTTATCGGTGCCGCAGTAAGGAGGTCTGAAGCTCCCTTCCGGGGCAGAATCGCCCAGAACTGTCAGAATTGCCGCTGTCTGTAATACCGTAGGATCATTTGTATGCGGAGTGCTTGTAGCAGAAACCAGAGAGCAATCAGGCGGAAGAACCAAAGGATTACTCTCCGAGAGATCCCGGCCATCAGGACGAGCAACATTTAGATCCGGATCATAGTCCCCGGGCCTGGCGATTCTTCCGTACATTGCACTGTCGTAACCCTGTTTTTGTCCAAGTTTTGGCGATGGGTTTACCATAGAACCGTTTATTATCCTACCATTTAACTCAACAGAAGCCGGATTTATTCCTATTATGATCACCGGTCCGAACACCCAGTAATCGCCGTTTGCAAATTGACCGACGGTATAATCTTTGTCGAATGTCCACGTAATTCCGAATTGAACAATTTGCTGCTCGCCATAAGTGAACCGACAGAACAACAGAATCGCCAACAGGAAAAATACGCAGATGGCACTTGTCCGCTTCCTATTCGTTTTTGCCATCGACTGCAATAGATTTTTCATATAATTCCCTATTCTCTTGACTTCAAGACAATACCAAGATTTACAGTGCACAGGCACCCTTTCACAGGTCAACCCGACCAAAAAGAACATCTACAATGCCGGCGGAGTAAGCTTGTATTTTGACGGCTGCTTTACTCCTTACAGCCGGCCGGAAAGAAAACACAGCTAACCATGCCGGAAGACGAACGGCGAAAAAAAAGGCAGTCAGAAAACGTGCGATCAGGTACGACAGCCAGCCATAGTGTTTTTTAATGAATTTAAGGATGCTTAGCCTCAACTGAACAATCATAGCCACAGGCTTCTGTGCTGCGCTTTGACCGCCAAAATGAATAATTTCGCCAACCGGGGCAAACATTACTTTCCAGCCCTTCTCCCAGAATCGATAACACCAGTCGGTTTCTTCGCCGTACATGAAGAACTGCTCATCCATCACGCCAACCTGTTCGATTGCTTCTCGCCTGACAAGCATAAAGCAACCCGTCACAACATCTACATGGCGTATGTCGCTCCTGTCCCACCAGGTCATTTGCTCACGTCCGAAGAACCTGTTCTTCGGGAATAATTTGTACAGATAAGTGCTTGATAACAGCATATTCAATATCGAGGGGAACATAAAACACGTTCGTTGTAGGGTTCGGTCAGGATTTAATACCCGGCAACCTGCCACCGCTGCCTGCGGATTCTCATCAGCAAAACTAACTGTGTTAGCTATAGAGTTATCCAAAACAACCGTATCACTATTAAGCAGGAGCACATATCTTCCTTTAGCGACAGTCATCCCCTGGTTATTAGCAGTAGCAAAGCCCCGGTTTTCCGTATTCGCTATGAGAATTACCTGCTGGAAGTCATTCTTTACCATTCCAGCCGAACCGTCGGTCGAGGCGTTATCGATGACGATAATTTCATAATCAACACCACCTGCATGTTCATAAACCGAGGAAAGACAATCTCGAAGGAGTCCTTTCGTATTCCAGTTGACTATGATAATGGATACGTCCACTTTTCGTTTACCTACCTGCCGAGATCCAATAATTCTGAAACAGTAAGTACCCGCATACCTTTGTCTGCTGCCATCGCAAGAGCCGCCCGAACGGACTCAACAACGAATCGGTTCGCATTTTCATTCGAACGATCGAAATCATGAGCTAAGGATACTGCCCCACCTGTCTTATCTGCCAATAGCGCGACTCTGAGACTATC
>DAOVMB010000258.1 GCA_030630905.1 Sedimentisphaerales bacterium | reverse complement strand
TGTTACCGGCCGATATACGCAGGCTGTCGAAACATTTAACACGGCGATTCTGATCCATCCGGACAATTTTCAGGCCCAGGATGAGATTATAGACCAGCTAATCGCCGAGGGCCAGCTTTACGATGCTCTGGAGCGTGTTGAGGACCTGTTGCAGGCCCAGCCGGACAAACCCGATTTACTTATGAGGCATGCGGACGTTCTTCGCATGATTGGCGCCACTGAGGACGCCGTCTCGCAATACGAGCAAGCTCTTCGTGTCTGCCCGGATTTCCTTGAGGCTACTATAAAACTCGGGACACAATACCTGCAAATGGAACAGGATCATCTTGCCGCACAACAGTTCAACAGGGCAGTCGAAATCAATGATAATATCGTCGAAGCCTATATTGGCCTGGCAATTGCCCAAAAATCATCCGGCAATACCTCGGACGCCCTGGGCACATTATCGCTGGCGGCGGCGATTCAGCCGAACAGTTCGTTGTTGTTCAATGAGACAGCCACTTTGCGATTCAAGGCCGGTCTTAGGGAGAATCTGTCTTTTGATTATAAAGATGACTATAACAGCCTGACGGAAGCTGTGATTGTCGCACACCGTCTACAAATTAATCATCGCCCTCAAAATCCGGATTTGCATTACAGGCTCGGCGTACTGATGATGAACGTCGGAAGGTTGGCAGAAGCGATTGAGTCATTCCAAACGGCTTTAGAAATCAATCCGGCTTACACAAGAGCCAAAAGCAAATTAGCCGTCTGCCTGTTGGAGGCGGATCGCAAGACTGAGGCGCTTGATCATCTGACCTGTTCTGAATATCTCGATAAGAACACGCTGCAACTACACTATCAGACCGCCTTGTTATATTGTGACAGGGTAAAGTTTGCATCTTCTTTAATTAACCTTGAGCATCATCTGGAGAGAAATTTCACATGTCCCGATGCAACGGTCAACATCTCAATCATTCTGCAGAACCTGGGCCTGCTGGACAGGGCGACTGCCACGTGGGACAATCTCACGGACACAGCCAATCAGGCAATTAGCACCGAAAACCAATTTTGACGGTTGGCCGGCAAAAGACGCCGGAAAGGCCCGAAATACAAAAATACGCTTGTTACCCGGAAATATAACCGAATGAAACATAACATATATTATGGGACGTTGATAATGGTCTGTTTTTCTAATGTTTGGTTTTCAGCAGCTATTCAATATTAAGATATTATGGCAAATCTCGCAGCGACAAAGGCTTGCCGAGGATTTCGTAATGCAGGATCGCCCTTCTTAGCTCTTCAGGATCAGCATAATCCGTAAGAAGTTCGGAGAGATATTCCGACTCGGGCATTTGTTCCGGTTCAGAAGCTCGCTTATCTTGCAGTTCCTTGATACTTGTACCCGTAGGCTCAGGGAGTTCCGCTCTCTCGGCCTTAATTTGTGGCTCCGTCAATGGTGGTTCGAGTTCCGGCGTCTTTTGGCCGGATTGAGGCTGGAAAGCCTGTTCGGCTTCGACTGCAAATTTACGGACAGCAGCCTGGAGGTCGGCAAACTTCATTCGCGGTTGTTGTGTAGCGGGGCGAGGCTGTTGGCGTTGGCCTTTTGCAGGGCCGACAGGAGGTTGTAGCTGTCTAAGCATTTGTTCCCGTGCCTCCCGGCTGTGTACTGGTGGTTTGCGGACAGGTTTACCAGGCAATTGTTCGTCCCGGCCCCCGGGCTTTTTCGCTTTCGCTTTTATAATACCGCCAATTGCCCAGAAGACCGCCAGAACTATAACGATCAGGATGTTCATCCAGCCTTCGGCGTCATCGCTTCGGCGTGCCAGAATTATTTGTGCTAAAAGATCACTCATACGTTTCACTTTCGGCCATAGAGGTCATACTGAATCAAGTGTTAGAGCATGAATCATCGGGACTATTCTTTCTTCTTGGGCTTTGCGATGGAATCTCGCATCGAGGTATCAGCCATAATATTTTTCATTCTGTAATAGTCCATCACACCAAGATTACCCTTCTTGAAGGCCTCAGCCATCGCCAAAGGCACTTTTGATTCGTTTTCAACAACGAGGGCGCGCATTTCCTGCTCGCGTGCAAACGCCATTGCTCGGCGCTTCTCGGCCTCGGCCTGGGCCCTTGCCAAGTCGGCTTTGGCCTGGGCCGCCTGCAACTTCGCCCCGACATTCTCGCCTACATCGACGTCGGCGATGTCAATTGACAGGATCTCGTAAGCCGTCCCGGCGTCAAGTCCCTTGGACAAAACCGACTTGGAAATATCGTCCGGATTTTCTAAGACACTTTTGTAAGTTATGGCGCTGCCGATAGTAGTAACAATTCCTTCGCCTACACGGGCGATAACTGTCTCTTCAGTGGCACCGCCTATCAGTCTTTCGATATTAGCACGGACAGTTACGCGTGCCTTTGCTTTTAACTGGATTCCATCCTGAGCAACGGCGTCAATCGTTTGCCTTCCTTTCGTCGGGTCGGGGCAATCGATTACCTTGGGATTGACGCTTGTCTGGACCGCTTCGAGGATGTCACGGCCTGCCAGGTCAATTGCTGTAGCCGTCTGCAGGGACAAGTCTATATTTGCTCTGTTAGCTGCTACCAATGCGCGTACGACATTCGGGACCCGGCCGCCGGCAAGATAATGGCTCTCAAGATCCGTCGTTGTCACTGTCAGGCCCGCCTGAATTGCGGTGATTTTGCTCAGAACGATGGTCTTGATATCGACCCTTCTGAGCCACATTCCAATAAGCTCGGAGAATTTGACATCGGCTCGCGAGAGTTTGGCCTGCAGCCACAGCCGGAAGAATTTCAGGAACAGCAGGAAGAACACAATCACTACAAGAATGACTATGACTAAAAATGCCACTAAGACAACTTGTACCGGATCGGTTTGTGCCAGAGTCGTGTTTGTTAAGTTATACATAATACTTGTCCTTTCATTAACTTTCTTCGATTATACGAACGGTCAACTGCGTGCTTTCCACGTTGATGACCTTGACCTTTTTACCCTTGTCAACATATCCGCTCTCAGCCACACACTCGACTCTGCGATCCGAGAAATCGCACATTCCCACCGGCCGCAGCGGTGTAAGGACAACGCCTTCGGCGCCGAGCAGATCCTTGAGTTTGTCCGTGTCGGGTATGGCATCGCCCTGCCGGCGTTCCGAGGGTGTGAGCGTCACGCTTTTGCCGAATCTGGTTTTTGGAAATATCCTGTAAGAGAAAATCAACACCGCAGGTATCATAATTGCTGCGATACCGACGCCGATCCACCCGGCGATCATACTGTGATGGAAAAAAATTGCTATACCGCCTCCCAGACAGGCGAGCGCACAGATACTGATAAGGCCGCCGCTCGGTACGAATACTTCAGCAACGATGAGCGCTGCACAGGCAAAATACAAAAAAACAGCAAAAATAAGCCACCAAACCATAAGTTTACCTCTTATGAGGACAGAAGTCAGATATCAGAAGACATATGTCAGATGTTAGAAGAAGTTCGCCAACTCCTCATTAAGTTATAAAGCATAGCATTGACCTGGTCATAACGATCATCCAACTTATTGTGCTCATTCTTCGTGATATACATACAATCTTTTGCAAAGTCCAACCATCCTCTTGTTTCTTCAGACGACCCTAAAGAATCATTTAGATGTCTAATAAATACCCGCTCATATATCTCTATAGCAAGCTGATAAGCAATTTGATAGACTTTCAAATCTTTGACATTCTTAATCACTGTTTTCGACTACCCTCTGTCATCTGTCGTCCGTCCTCTGTCGTCTGCCTTATTGACAACGACTCTGTTGCCGTGTATTTCAATTATCTCAACCTTAGCACCTTTGTCAAGAAACTCGGCTTCGGCAACAACATCTACGATTGCATTGCCGAATCTTGCTTTTCCGGTGGGTCTCAATATTGAAACCACCTCTCCGATGTCACCTGTGTTGACGCCGATGGTTTGAAGTTCAGGCGGCGCTGTCATACTGATTTCCATTTCCGTGCCCTGCTTTGCGAGTGCCGGCACCAGAATCAACCCGCTGAGAAACTGGAGTTTAGGCAGGTACTTTGTCAGTATCCACGCTATGACAACAAATCCCATAAAGCCGAACGACAATCCCAGAACGCCATCTATGAATACATCCCAATTTTCAGGACCGTCAGGCCAGGGGACCCTGTTGGGGGGATTCTTGATGAGCATGCCAAATAAGCCTACCAGGACACATATTATCCCCATCATGCCCGCGACACCAAAGCCGGGCAATACAAAAAACTCAACCAACAGCAGGAGTATCCCCACGATAAATAACGCCACCTCCACCCAGTTGGCCAGCCCCACCAGGTATTTGCTGCCGATAATAATGACAAAGCATATCACCGCCGCAAGCCCGGGAAGTCCGACGCCCGGTGTGTTGAATTCAATGTAGATCCCCAGCATAGCGAGCATAACAAGCACGCCCATCACTGCCGGAGAATTCAACCATCGCACCATCTCTTCCGACCACAGCGTTTTAAGTACAAGAGGTTCACTGGCAAAAGTTACACCATCACGCTCAGACAAAAACTCAAGCGCCCCTGCACGGTCTTTAACTACCGCCCTTGCTATGCCGTATTCAAGAGCATCAGAAGCGATTAGCGTTAGTAGCTGGTCATCCCTGACCGCCAATTCTTTGTTGCCGATGTCATATTCATTCGCGTCTTTAGGCAACTCGTCTCTTTCAAAGAATTCGTCCTCTCCCGTTTTTATGTTCT
>DAOVMB010000033.1 GCA_030630905.1 Sedimentisphaerales bacterium | reverse complement strand
GTACAATCCCTATTAAATAAATAAACCAGAGCATTGGCCCGCGCCATTTTTCCGGGAAGAAAGCCGGTATTATCAGCGCATAAATCGTCAGCTTTGCGCCGCAGCTCATCAGAGGTATTACCATTATTGTCGTAAATCTGTTACGTTTGTTTTCGAGTATTCGTGCGCCCATTATGGCTGGAACCGAACATCCGAAACCGATAAGCATCGGTATAAAGCTTTTGCCGTGCAGGCCTATCTTGTGCATTACGCGGTCCATAATAAAGGCGGCCCTGGCCATATAGCCGGAATCCTCAAGAAGGGCAATAGCCAAGAACAGCAACAAGATATTTGGGAGGAACACAAGCACCCCCCCTACTCCACCTATAACGCCATCAACCAAAAGAGACATAAGCCAGCTCTCGGAATTGGTCGGCCAAAAACCGGCTATCGTTTTACCAACCCAGCCGAAAAACTGCTCGAGCCAGCTCATCGGATATTCACCTATCTTAAATGTCGAAAAAAAGACTAAATACATCAATATCAGAAATATTGGCAGCCCAAGAATGCGATTTGTAACGACCGCATCGATCATGTCGCTGTAGCTGTGGCGCGATTCGACGGTGGTTCTGATCGTCTCCTGACATGCGCCTGAGATGAAGCCGTACCGTCGATCGGCCATGACGATTTCCGGCTCATCGCCGAAAATGCTCCTGAGGTGCTCGGTGCCGGATTTGACGGCGTCGATTAGTTCCCGGCTCTGAACCTTTTTTGTTATGTCGTCGTCCTGCTCCAGCAGTTTGATCGCCGACCATCTTGAGCCATACTTTTCCGCCAGGTGATGCTCATTGGCGTCGATTATTGCTTCGACTTTTGCCAGTTCGTGCTCGATTTCTTCGCCGTAACTAACATTATGAATACGCCGGCGCTTGTCCTTCTTTGCTGTTTCCACAATCGCTTCGAGCAGCCCTTTTTTGCCTTTGCTTTTGTTGCCGATGGTCGGGACAATCGGCGCTTCAAGGAGCCTGGATAACTGCTCGATATCAAACAGCAGCCCTTTCTGCTCGGCAACATCGCTCATATTGAACGCCAGAATCAGCGGGACATTCATTTCGATAAGCTGCGTTGCCAAATAAAGATTTCGTTCGATATTGGAGGCATCCACAATATCGACCACAACGTCCGGCCGTTCTTCGATGATGAAGTTTCGGGTGACAATCTCTTCGATCGAGTAAGCGGTCAGACTGTATGTCCCCGGCAAGTCAACAAATGTAATCTCATGCCCGTTGTATTTGCATAGACCTTCCTTCTTCTCAACTGTCACGCCGGGATAATTGCCCACGTGCTGTCGGGCGCCCGTCAACAGGTTGAATATTGTGGTTTTTCCGCTATTAGGATTGCCGGCCAGGGCGACCTTGATCTTTTTCATAATCGCAGCTACTTACCATAATTTTATCTACCATCCCCCTGCCTAACATCATCCTGGAGTCTTTGACGCTGATAACAAAAGGCCCGGGGTGGCCATTGCTTACGACGGTTATTTCCACGTTGGGCAAAAGCCCCATTGCAGCAAGCCGGCTGTTCAAACCGCGTCCGGCTTCGACGCCGGCTAATTTAACCGTCTCACCGGACTTGATCATCGACAGAGGTATTACTTTATTCTGCTCCATTTTTACTGTCTCGTTTGCCTGCACTTTTTGACGTCTGCTTTTTGCAGAATTTTTCGAATTGGTCCGCCAGGTCGCAGCCGTTTTTGCTGCTGTGCTTTACAAATTCGATGAAACATAAAAGCTTTGCAATGATTCCCGGCCCCAGCGTGTGCTCGGCCTTGCAGGCGGCCTCCTGGGCGATATTAGGCTCGATGCCCAAAAAGTCGACGAAAAAAGATTCCAGAATTTTGTGCTTTTGGGCGACTTCCGCTGCGATCGGCCGGCCGGTTTCGGTCAGCGTCACATAATCGTACGGCTTGTAATTAGCCAGGCCCTTTTCCTTAAGTACCCGCAACGCCCCGGTTACCGAGGCCCTGGATACGCCCAGAGATTTCGCTATGTCCTTGCTGCGAGCGATGTTAGACTCTTTGGAAAGGTTGAAAATCGCTTCAAGATAGTCTTCCAAAGATGAACTTAAATTTGCATTTTCTGCTGCCATTACTGTTTTGCCTGCATTTTCTTCATTTTCCCTAATATAGTTAGTTTACCCTAACTATGTCAAAGCTTTTCTTGAAATATTTCTGGTAAAAATATGAAATGGACAGGCTCAATTGTCAAATTGGTATCAATGACTTGTCATGATTCCTATATAAATCGCCTCAATGACAGCTCTTACAATTATATAATGTCCAATGCAAAAGCCTGTCCCCAAAACGGCAATGACGATTCCGTAGCCTAAACGAAGATATTTTTTCGATTTCAATTTTCTTACAAAGGATAAAACAGGCCTTTCCTTATTGCGAGTTTTGTCATTCTACAGCCCCGCGCATGCGGAGCAGCTCGGCTATTTCCGTATAATCTTGCCAGATGGCGCAACTAAGAGGAGTAATACCATTTTTATCTTTAGAGTTAACTTTCGCCCCGTTGGCAATGAGAAGCTCAATCATTTCTTTGAATCCTCTTATTGCCGCCCAATGTAAAGGAGTGACTCCCGTGATATCTTTTGCATTTATATCTGCGCCTTTGTCGATAAGAAGCTCTGCAACATTCTTGTGGCCCTCTACGACTGCCAGGTGTAACGGGGTACTGCCTTTGGCTCTTACTATTCTTTTTGTTGAAGAAAAAAGCCGGGATGTGGTTTTCGCGTTTACATCTGCTCCCTTTGCAATGAGAAGCTCGGCCACTTCCTTATGGCCGTTAATGGCTGCCCGGTGTAACGTATCGCCGTCAATCTCGGCCCCCTTTGCAATGAGAAGCTCGGCCAGATCCTTATGCCCCCCCATGACCGCCCGATGTAGAGGAGTAACACCGCTTTTATCTACGGCGTTAACCTCAGCTCCCCCGGCGATTAGAAGCTCAAGCACGTCCTTGTGTCCCTGCTTGGCCGCCCAGTGCAGAGGACTGGCGCCCCTTCCAGTCCTGTTTTTTGTGCCGACATCTGCTCCTTTGTAAATAAGAAACTCAGCCGCTTCCTTATGGCCCTCAATGGCCGCCCAGGATAAAGGAGACAGTGACAGGTAGGAATCTTTGGCGTTGACGAGTTTCGGATTTTCAGTCAAGAGAACCTTCAATGTGCCAAGATCGCCCTGCTGAACCACATCGAAAATTTCAGAGTCCATGTTGGCGCCATGTTTGCGGAGAAATTTAACCAACTCGTTATGATCCTCTATGGCTGCAACGTGCAGAGGAGTTCTGCCGCTGTTGTCTTTGGCGTTAATATTCGCTCCTTTGGTAATCAGCAACTCGGCCATTTCTCTCCGACCGTCACGAGCTGCAAAATATAGAGGAGTTTTGCCGCTGTCTTCTTTAATGTTAATTTGTGCTCCTTTGGCAATCAGCAGCTCGACCATATCTTTATGTCCCCCTGCGACTGCAGCGTGCAAAGGCGTCCACATGAATTTATCTTTGACGTTAACATTCGTCCCGTAATCGATAAGAAGCTCCGCTACATCCTTGTGACCATATTGAGCCGCGTCGTGCAGAGGTGTCTGGCCGAAGCGATTTTCTCGAGTGGTAACTTTTGCTCCTTTGACGAGGAGAAACTCCACTACATTCTTATGGCCTTTGTAAGCCGCCATGTGCAGAGAAGTCCAGCCGTCTTCGTTTTCGGCGTTGATTAGTTTCGGCTTATTTGCCAGGATTGATTGAACTGTCGTGAGGTCTCCGCTTATCGAAGCTTTCGTCAGTGCAGTTGGAGCCTGAACTGCACAACCCGCTAAGGTTAAACCAGCAAGTAAAACTATCATTACCATGATTGCTTTTTTTTGAATTGTCATAATAATTCCCATGTAATTTTTCCGCTATTTCTCAATAATAACAGGATGCGAATCACTTTATTGAGGATTTTATGGAAATGAAGATTATTCGTCAAGTGCGATTAAGTACCGGTGAATTTTGAAAATTTATTTGTTTTATGAACTGTCTTGTAATACAATTAACATCCGTTACGGGGCGTAGCGCAGTTTGGTAGCGCGCTTGACTGGGGGTCAAGAGGTCGCTGGTTCAAGTCCAGTCGCCCCGATTTGTCCGGGATTGCAGGTTTTAGCCGCATGTACACTTTTTAGCGGGTAGTTTTTCGAGGACAGGAGGAGCCGCAGACGTTTACTCAGTATCGTTTCTAAAGGAAGCAAAATGCTGCTCTTAAGAAAAAAGTCTGTTTCATCAGGTTGTCCAAAAACCGGCAAGAGTTCCGGTCACGTGCAAAAAGGCCGCTGGTTGATCTGGATATTTCCACTGACCGGATTTGTTGCTCTTATATGGTTCCTGGTGCGTGTTTTACCGAAGCCTTCCCGGGCAACGTATCCCTGCCAGCGTGTGGCCTTTCCTCTGGCTTCGGGTTTTATCATCTGGCTTTTGGGGCTGGCCGGTTCGGTGAGTGCTTTTCGTAAAGCCAAACGCTATCGAGCGCAGGCACGTTTTGTGCTGTGTACAGTATTCATTGCCGTGAGTGTTGGGTGCGTGTGGCTGGCTTTAAGTTCGACCGAAGAAAAGGCAACTCTAGCTGCCGTACAAACGCCGAATGCACCTATCGGTATAGCTCAGGGGGTGTATCCGGGGCGGGTCGTATGGATACATGATCCGAACGCTACGGATTGGAATGGCTATTCTTCGTCCGAGCATTGGTACGACGACAATCATACGGACCAGGCAGTAGTGGACAAGATGGTTTCGCGAGCGATTCGCGGCCTGGCCGGTGAGAGTTCGGATGCGATGGCGTGGGATGCGATTTTCCGGAATTTCAATCGCAGCCGGGGCAAAGCAGACGTTGGATATACCGCCGGCGAAAAGATTGCCATCAAGATAAACAATACGATGTGTTACAACGCTAATACGAACACGTTCGAGCAGCGGTCCGGCAATAAAAACAGGATTGACAACTCGCCGCAGATGACCGTTTCGCTGCTGGGACAATTGGTCAACGTGGCCGGGGTGGATCAGGCGGATATTACTATTGGCGATCCGGGGCGGATAATGCCGAACTTTTATTACAACATCGTGCACCCGAAATTTCCGAACGTCTGCTATATGGCCAGTCACGGCGGGCTTGGAAGAACTCAATCGACATTTTCCATCGTGGAGTTTCACTGGAGCACGTCCGCCGCCTATGGTAAGAGGCAGGATTATATACCGCGTTCGTTTGCCGAGGCGGACTATATGATCAACTTTGCCATTCTCAAGAGCCATGACAGCGGCGGGATAACGGTGTGCGGCAAGAACCATTACGGCTCGCTTCTAAGGAACCCGGACCGCACCCTCCGGGGCCAAAGGTATGACTATTACGACATGCACAGCAGCCTGCCGGTAAACCGCAGGGGGATGGGACATTACCGCGCTCTCGTGGATCTGATGGGGCATCCCGAACTGGGCGGCAAGACGGTTCTCTATCTTATCGATGGTCTTTTCGCCGGGCAGAACTGGGATTCGCGGCCGGTCAAGTGGAACATGGCGCCATTTTACGGGGATTGGCCGTCAAGTTTGTTCGTTTCTCAGGACCCGGTTGCTATCGATTCGGTCTGCTACGATTTTCTCCGGACAGAGTGGAATGATTATCCTTACTACGACGGCGCCGACGATTACCTTCATGAGGCAGCGCTGGCCGACAATCCTCCATCGGGGACATTTTATAATCCGAAAAAGGACAGGATTGGGCTGGCCAGCCTGGGGGCACACGAGCATTGGAATAATTCGTGGTTCAAACAATACTCCCGCAACCTGGGCACCGGCGACGGCATTGAATTGACATCACCGGTGCCGGCTGACTTCAACAGCGACGGTTTGGTGGATTCCGAAGATTTGATGACCTTAACGAGCCAGTGGCTGCAGAGTTCGGAGCAGCTTTCTGCCGATATTGCCCCGGCCTCATCCGGCGATGGAATTGTCGACATGGAAGATTTCGCCCTGTTCGCGAGTTACTGGACGAGGTAGCATAAAGTGCTATTGGTGATTGGCTTTAGTCTTGCTTAATAACGCGTAGCCCAATACGGCCAAAAGAACAACCGCCGAGGCGTATTTTACGATATCCGGCAGCATCCAGCCGGGGCGAGTTGCTATTTCAATGTCGATGCCGGCGGCAATGAAGTCGAGCAAAACACCAGCCAATAACGCACAGCCCGCCACCGTAGCCAGATAGATAATCGCTGTTGCCCTGCCTAAAGTTTTCCAGATGGTTATAAATGAAGCGGCGTTCGTTGCCGGGCCTGTCATAAGAAAGACCAGGGCCGCGCCGGGCGTCAGGCCTTTCAATATCAATGCCGCCGCCACCGGCACCGAGGCCGTTGCGCACACATAAACCGGTATGCCCAGAAACATCATTACGACCATTGCGAAAATCCCGGTGCCGAGTTTTTCCGCAAAGTAACCGCCTGGCACCAGGGCGGAAATAAAGGCAGCTATAACCAGCCCCAACAGCATTACCTTGCCGATGTCCCGAGGCAGCGTGACAAATCCGTATTTCAATCCTTTAACTATTCTGCCGGTTTTCTCGCCGCTGCAGCACTCATCCGTACATTTTTCCGCCGGGTTTTTCTGAGCTTCTCCGCCCTGCCCGAATACGTCGACGAGAGTGCCGCCGACAAGACCGGTTATGAGTGCCGCCACCGGCCTGAAAACAGCAAAGACAGGGCCCAGCAGGCTCAATGTCACGAAGATACTGTCGATCCCGGTTTGAGGCGTGGAAAGAAGAAATGCTATCGTGGAGCCTTTGCTCGCTCCGTGCTTGTGCAGCGACATCGAGACCGGAATGACGCCGCACGAACATAAAGGCAACGGAACTCCGAAAATCGATGCTTTCAACAGAGACCACAGCCCCCCGCCACCAAGATGTTTTTCCACAAGCTGTTGTGAAACCAGCACGGAAAGCAGCCCGGCGATAAAAAAGCCGAACAGCAAATACGGCGACATCTCGGCTATGGTGACCCAGAAATCTGTAATAATCAGTTTAATGAAATCAGCCATTGTTTATTCCCTGCTCAACGAACAACTACTGTTTCCGAATCGGAATTAAATCTATACTGTTTCAGTTCGGCTGACATTACCCTGCAAGTCGATTGTAACATCTTCGAAGGTCATCTCAATGTTGCTTTTGGCGATAGCCTGTCGTGCGATGTGATTCAGGCCGGAACAGCATGGCACTTCCATATGAATTACGGTCAAACTGTTGAGCTTATTCGCCTGCAGGATTGCTGTTATCTTCTCGATATATAACTGCACATCATCCAGTTTTGGACAACCTACGGCAATACTGTGGTCCTTTAAAAACCGGTTGTGAAAATCACCCATCGCGAACGGCACGCAGTCACCCACCAGCAGTAAATCGGTGTTGGCAAAATATGGGGCATGAGGCGAAACCAGCTTCAACTGTACCGGCCAATGGCCAAGTTGTGACGGCACTGCTTTGGCCGGAGTTGTGTCGTCCGGCACAGCCTGTGTTTTCAGTTGTTTGGCAGCCATGCCGGGACAGGCAAAATCAGTCTGCACTTGCGCGATTTTCTCTTTGGCCAGATATGCGTTGGTTGCTTCTTCGTCAAAATCGTCAGCCTCTCGCTTTTCGATAGTTATCGCATCCTGGGGACAATGCCCAAGACATGCTCCCAGCCCGTCGCAATATATCTCGCTGACAAGCCTTGCTTTGCCGTCAATTATCTTTATGGCGCCTTCGGCACAGGCATTTACGCACAAGCCGCAGCCGTTACATTTTTCCTCATCTATTTTCACAATGTTTCGCAAGACCATCTCAAAAAATACCTCATCAAATATTATTAAGTTTCTCAGATATAGTTTTCCGGCATCTTGCAGCCGTTCCGGCAATAATAATCAAACATATGTAAAACTGCTTTTGGGCCATATTGGTATACCGTTTAATCTCCAGCAATCTCCCGTGAATCGGAAGGCTGCACTATATCCGTTCCCGTTTCCTTTTCAGCCAAATCAACTTTACCTCATGGCCCGGTTTCAGCTTTGCTGCTTCGGTATCTTACAGCAACCCGGAGAGCCTTTCACAAGGCCGCAGCCTTCGCACTTGGCCTGGTCCGGCTTGCAACACAGCTCGCCACCTTTAATCTGGCCGCAATCGGTGCAAAGTTTAACACTCGCCGCGAAAGCCGCGCCGGATTTGGCTCCGGCGTTATCCGACTTCTTGCAGCCATTTACGCCCAGAAGGACAACAATGACAGCCATCGCCGCTACGACCATTAAATATTTCTTTCTCACGTTCATGATAAAACTCCTTTACAAAATATTACGACTAACAACAACGATTACAGTCCCAATACGAAAGCCCGAATTGTCAATATCTCCTGCTATTGCTCGGCGTTCATAATTACCTTTGCATCTGCCAGTGGTACCATGCCCACGGCGGCGAATTTTATCTTGCCTTCAGGATCGATGAAGAAACTCGTTGGTATCGAGGCCACATCTGCAAATGGTTTCGGCAGAGGTCTCTGGCCAAGGGATGCAACAGTATAGTTTATACCCTTTGATTCTGCGAAATGTTTCAAGTGCTCAGGCTCCTCTTTGGATATAGCCAGAATTGCAAGCTTGTCTTCTGCGATCATTTTTCTAAGCTCAATAAGATGGGGTATCTCAAGGTTGCAAGCCGGACACCACGTTGCCCAGAAAACGACAACCACATTCCGGCCCTGATAATCACTCAGCTTGTGCATCTTGCCATCGGTATCCTCTACTGAGAAATCCGGGGCGTTCTTCCCGAACGATGCTGTAAAGGCCGCGTCCCATGTCTTTGGGGTTTCAGTAATATATTCCCGGCTTTTGCCCTTGGCATTTTTGGGTTGAGTTAACCGACTTCCGACAGTAGCAAAAACCACCACAACCGCAACTGCCGCAAAGCCAACCACGATCCACGATATTTTTGGTAGTTTCGTTTGATTGCTCATTTTTGACTCCTTATGCTTCATGGTTATTATTGCCACCTGAATAATTGCTTTAACTACTAATCATTGATTCTTTTAATTCGAGTTCTGCCAACTTGTTATATATGTTTTCAATTAGTCTTCCAGCCACACATCATGTGTGGCTGGAAGACCTTGCCCTGAGCATTTAACGATTATTTTGTGGCTGATTGAAATACACCGCACATGCCATCTATTAATATTGTCCGGGATGCCAGAATCCGGTTCCAGTCGGCTGATAGGCAACTCTGTCAACCTTAGTCAGGTTGTTTTCGTGAGAGTATCCTTCCTGACAACCTGACAAAATTGCAATGCACAGTAGCGCTGCTACAATTAAAGTCACTTTTAGAACGTTCATGTCAATTCTCCTTGATAAATCATTGATATTTCCGTTATTACGTTCTTTTTACAATCACAATTCGATCCTTAATTTTACTTTTCAAACAAACCAAACATTTTATATAGAACAGTTGTTATTATATACGACTAATTGAGTCCTATTTGTTCGCATAAATCTACATTTACTGACAAAATTAACAAATCTCCCGGTATTTCTTGGCCAATCTACTTTCAAATCAGTTAACGTCCTGGCTTTTTAAGAAATAGCCCTTCCCGTATCCCAAACAAATTGCTTTGGTTTATGCACGAATCATCGTCAGCAGCATTTTGAATTTCTCGCCAGCGTTGACGGCGTGCGGCACATTAGCAGGCATAATGATGATTTGGCCTTGTGAAACCTCCTTCTGTTTACCTCCGATGGTTATCCGGGCTTTGCCATCAAGTATCTGAACAACCGCGTCGTAAGGTACCGTGTGCTCGCTTAGCTTCTGTCCCTGGTCAAAAGCGAACAGCGTTATTGTACCGGCTGACTTATCGAGCAGCGTCTTGCTGACAATCGAATCTTTCGAGTATTCGATCAACTCAACCAGTTTTTGCCCTTTGCCCAAGCACTCAGGCAAAACGCGGGCATTTTGCTCCTGGTCGGTCATTGCTTTATCCTTTTTCGCTTGCCGGTGTTTCTATTACTTCGCCCCCTCCGCGTCAACTCGTCGAGAGTAATGGCTGCCAGCCCCTTGGTTATAATCTTCTGTAGGTCTATAAGTTTTTCCCTCACGGTACAAATCGTCTTCCGGGAACAGGCATCTTCGTTTAGCACACAGCGATTCATGCTAATGGGGCCCTGAATTACCTCAACGACTTCGAGCAAACTGATTTTTGAAGGCTCTGCTCCCAATACAAAACCACCCTTTGGTCCCATACAGCTTGTGACGAGCTTTGCATTATTGAGCTTTTGCATAAGCTTGCACGCCAATTGATACGGAACCTGCTCTTCAGCCGCCGCTGTCCTGGTCGATATCGGCCCGTTTCCATAGTGCTTTGCAAGATGTACCATCAAACGAGCGGCATAATCAGTATTCCGTCTAACTATATCCATAATAGCCCTGCCTGTTTACGTAAAGTCATTGTTATAAATAAATTATATAAGACATATATTATCTTATATGATGATTGTAGTCTTATATGTTCGCTTTGTCAACACAGAAAAGTAAATTTTTTAATTTTTATTTCACTACTACTCTGTCATGATTGATTCTGTAGCTTGTCATTCCCACAGTTGTGTGGCAGCCTCAAAGCTAAAAGCTTTGGGGATGGTGAATACAGGAGAAACCATCCCCAAGCTGCGCTTGAGGCTGCCACCCTTCCAAGCTATCAAATCAAATTTAACAGACTAATAGATTGAGTTAGCTGATCGATGATTTTTTTTCGCCGGCCAAACCATTCTTTATTCAACGACGCGGAGGCCTTCCGCGGCATCGATACAAATCCTTTTAATAAGACCCTTCGTGGATGTGAATCGGTATTCGTTTTGCCCTTTCAACAATATATCATTATTTTCTGTGTTGATTTCCATATCCTGCGCAGGGCCTCTTGCGCGAATTACATTAGCCAGCAAAAAGGCCTTTTCGAGACCGTCGCCGGTCCTGAAGTTTGCTACTTCGTCAGGTTGTGCCAGTCGCCCTTTATCATAGATCGAGACATTCTGTATTTTTCCAAGCCATTCATAGACCTGTTCGACCGACATCGAGCCGGCCATTTGTATCGAGACCGGATTTCGTTCCAACGCGGCCTTGATAAAGGGGGCCCAGCGGCAGCTTTCCATGTCGCGATAAGCGTAAAAAGCGAGATCCGCCGTCGAGTTACTCTGACGTTTCTGCTGGAGGTAATCGATAATCTGCTCCCTGCTATGATCAGGGGATATTTCTATGGGATCGGGGGGCAGGAAATTTTTGTCCTGATCCGGCAGCTTCGCTTCCGTGTGTAAAAAGTCAACCAGGTCGTCCATAAAGCGTTGAGTATCCGGGATGACGGATTCAACGAATTTTAGAAAGGTGGTTTTGCCCTGATCGTTTCTCAGGTCGGGTTTCTGCTGTTGTATAAAATCGTCGAGCTCGTCACATCGAATTCTGCCGGGCAGTTGATATGGAACAAAATCTTCATCCGAAACCTCGGCAAGCAGTTTTTCAAAAGTCTTGTCGGCCACTCTGTAATTGCTACCGTGCTCATAACGAAAGAGAGTCTCTGCCTTTAGAAATTGCGGCTGTCCGTGACATTCGCGACAGACCTGGAAGTATTTATGATAGCTATGGTTCGATCGAAGAAAATTTGCAAACACAGCGAGCGATAGATCCGCCGATAAATACGCATCGAGCTTCCTGCCAAATTCTTGATAGCGTTTTTTATCGATCGTTGCATCTTTATACAAACAATGTATATTGCCGCTGCTGTGTGCTACGATTGTAATGTTTTCGTTGCGCAGTGCCCGCTGTGCTTTGTTGGAAATGGCAGTTCCGTTGAACCACATCGTTTTTGTGACGAGTCTTCTGTTGTTGGTCAGAATTCCATCCTG
>DAOVMB010000289.1 GCA_030630905.1 Sedimentisphaerales bacterium | reverse complement strand
TGCCGATCAGTCCGTTAACTACAAATGTCCAGCGCCACCCGATGACACTTATCAGCCACGGCATTAAAAAGAGCGAAAATGCGGCGCCTAAACGGCTGCCAGAGAAATTTATGCCGTGGGCGAGACCGCGTTCCTTTACGGGCAGCCAGCGGAAGAAGGCCTGCGTGGCGCCGGGAAATGCGCCCGCTTCACCTACACCGAACATAAATCTGATGACCAGCATTTGCAGGGCGTTTCGAGTTGCACCCGTAAGGGCCGTAAAAATGCTCCAGACGGAAACCACGATTGTCAGTGCTTTGCGTGGGCCAAAACGATCGGCAATCCATCCGGAAGGAACCTGAAATAAAGCATATCCAACCGCAAAGATACCAAGAATCAGACCCAGCATCTCTTTAGAGATAGAGAGATCTTTAATAATATAATCCGCGGCAGAGGCGATACATACACGGTCCATGTAAGTATTGACGCTGTGGAAAAAAAGAATCGAAATAAGAATATAACGCTGATGACTCATAATATTTTGTGATGTCTTCATATAATGCTCACAATGCTCTATTGGCTCATCGTCTCCTTAAAGCGCTGAATAACTTTCGAGATTGCATCGGTCGATCCGACGTTACCGGGAAAGACTATGTATGGTATTCCCGGAAACCTACTCTCGGGGCCGCTTTGCCAAACCGGGACACCCGGTAATATCTGTCCGAGCACCTTTGCCCGCACTATCCCCAATGCCTGGGTGGCAATATCACTTGAAGTGATTCCCCCTTTGGCCAGGATATAGCGAGGACGGATGCTAGCCGAACGAACAATCTTCACAAGTCCCTGCGAAATCCGGCTACTAATAGACAGTGATCTCTCATGATCTCTTCCAGTCTTAAGCTTGCGGCTCGTATAAACTACAACATCCTGTCCCTGTGACAAACAATGATCTACAAACTCAACGGATATCCTAATTTCTCTATCGATATCATCCGGAGAAAGAATCTTATCGACACTAACCTCGATGCTTTGTACATTTCCATGCTTTAGCAAGTGATCCAGTTGTTGAGACGATTTTGGGACGTGAGAGCCCACGACTACCAAGCCACCGGCATGGGCGGAGTCGCTAATTTTATCAGCGGTCAATAGCGGCCGGTCTGTCATGCCTGCCCTAACACGAACAAAAGAAGCGGCGGTTCGAAACAGAAAACGTTGCCCTTTCCGCTGGGCCTGGAGCAGACTCAAGGTTGCCACTTCCAGATCCCGGTAATCGGCGGCATTGACGACGCAGACACTGCCCGGTTTGAATCCGGCTATTATCTCTGCAATATAGTCCGGTCCCTTTTGCCGGATATCCTCGATAGACAGAGCCTGTACCGACGAACCGGATATTCGGCCTCCCGTTTTCTCCTCGACCCAACATTTAAGATCCGAGTTGCTGTAGCCGAAAACAACATCCTTTGCAAAGTCCGTGTTAGCGGCAGGGATTAGCTGCTGTCCGTCTCTGACATAATGTATATCGTTGATGGTATATCTGCCCCCCTCCTGAAAAAAGGGCACGATTACGTAAACGGCTTGTTCCATTCCAAGTACTTCAGCAAGGGCATCAACTTCTGCCGGGAAATGACCGCGTAGGGTCGAATCGCTTCGGCTGATAATATCAAAGGCCTGATTCGTCTTACGTGAAGCCTCCCGGATATTCGCCCCTGCCTCCAAAGCTAAGTCAACTGCACGTATTGTCGGCAAGCTTCGTGAATTTGTCAGCAGATAGAATAATGGTGTTCTTCTCTCGAATTCATCAATGATAGCCTGCAAGTTCCAGTTTGTAAGGACAGGTATATCGTGCACTGTCTGGGTCCCGGTCGGATCGTCATCCAGAACGACGACCGAGGTTGGATTTTGTGCGATTTCGTGTTGTATTGCCGGCAGCAGATTTTCAGGCCAAATGGAAGGCAGAGAATTTAGGATTTCCTGTAATTTTATTGGCATCGTCTATTCTGTGTTATGACAAATTTAAACGTTATCCTCAATAGCAATAGCACGGGCCGGAGCGCCGTCGCCATTGGCGATTTTCAGCGGAAGCGCAATGAAGGTCACTTGTGGTTTTGATAAAGACGTCAGATTAGCCAAACCTTCTACTACAATTACCCCGCCTTTGAAAAGAATCTGATGTATCGTCGTTAGTTCCTCTATGTTATTGACATCGGCAACCGAGGGCGGTTCTACTCCGAGCATCCGCACTTTCTTCTCCACACACCAACGTGCTAATTTTGCGCTGATTCGTGGAAGTTCTTCTCGGTATTGATCCTGGCCATAAAACACACTCCAGCCGGTGCAGATTAAGAGACTCTCGCCGGACTTGAACTGATTGGCAATGGTTCCGAGATGATGTGGCTCAATCAAAGCACGAGGTTCAATCGGACGTACATCAGCTATCCAGGCCAGTCCTGTAAAATTCTCTATTGCAATTCTGTCGATAGTCTCTGAGCCCACGCCGAAGTGGACCGGGGCGTCGATATGTGTTCCGCAGTGAGAATAAAGAGACAGGGTTGTAGCATTCCAGCCATCCGTTTCCAGACGCTGGGCCGGCTCGATGCAAATCCCCTTCTCGCCGGAGACAAGCGGCAGTGTTAAGTCAACGACTCGGGACATTGTCTTCCATGGCAGATTCAAGATTTTTTATAATCGTATCGGCGATCCGGCTGGTCTTGGCCGAACCGCCCAGGTCAACGGGCAGCACGCCCTGCGCTACTGTCATCTCAATCGCGCGAACAATACTCTCAGCCGCCTCCTTCCGGCCCAGATGATCGAGCATGATAGCTCCCGACCAGATCGCTCCGATTGGATTGGCAATACCCTGCCCAGCGATGTCCGGCGCCGAGCCGTGAATGGGCTCGAACATCGACGGATACTTCTTCTCCGGATTAATATTACCGCTCGGTCCCAGACCAAGGCTACCCATTATCGCCCCGCCGAGGTCGCTCAGAATATCGCCGATGAAATTGGTAGTCACGATTACATCAAATCGTTCCGGGTGCAGCACGAAATTCGCTGAGGCGTTGTCAACGTACATCTTCTCGTATTCCACATCCGGATAGGATGTGCCGACTTGCTCGACAATTCTATCCCAGTAGGTCAGGCTGTGAATCAATGTATTGGACTTCGTCACGTTCGTTACGCGGTTTCGGCGATTGCGCGCCAACTCAAATGAATAACGAGCAATTCGCTCGATTCCTTTGCGTGTAAAGATGCTTGTGTCTGTTGCCATACCCTCGGCAAACTCCGGGCGAACGAAACCGCCGGACTGAACGAACTCCCCCTCGGTGTTCTCGCGAATGACGACAAAGTCGATGTCCTGAGATGTCTTGTTGCGAAGCGGCCCCGCGATTCCCGGCAGGAGCCTTGCGGGACGGTAGTTGACATATTGATCAAAACTGGTTCGAACCTTGAATGTAAATAATTTGGCCGGCAGCGTGTCATCGACGTCCGGCAGTCCTACCGCCCCGAAGTAAAGCGCCTCGAACACCTGCAACTTTTCCAGAGCATCATCTGGCATGAATGTTCCAGTCTGCTTGTAGTAGCTGCAATGTACAAGGCAAAAACAGACTTGTACACCTTATGAGTAAATCGCATAGTTATGATGCTATCGATTCTATTTGCTTCGTGCGAGGTGACGTTCCGCAGGGCCGGGATCAACTGGCTGGGTGAAGTTCCGGTCTTTTGTTATCAGCCACTTGTCAAATTCGAAGCCATCCTCTCGCATGGAGGACTCGATCCTGATGATTGCGCCTTTGGCGACTGAGGCGTTCTTCCACGTTTTCGGCGTCGGTTTGCCCGCTGAATTTAGTCTCGGCGGCGGCGAATTTGTTTTTGTACTGACCCGGATTGATAGCCAGGGCATCGTGACCACCGTCCTTGTATGCAGGCACGAACCCACCGGTGGTGACAATCCGGAAATCACTGACGGCCTTTAGAACGATCTCACCTTCCGCACTCGAAACCACTTTAGGAAGAGGAGGCTGCTACGAGGCGAGTTCCAGCCTGCCGGAGCCCTTTATCACAAGTAGCCAATCGTTTTTGTCGGGTGCGGCGAGTTCGACCTTTCGCCCGATTCTGGCTGAACCTGTGTGGAGCAAACCGTCGAGACCATCGCCTGTGCGTGGGTTGAACCAGCCGTAGTTGAAATTGCCTCCGGCCACGTTGATCTCTACCTTGCCGCCGTGCTTGAGATAGACCAGGTAAACCTCGCCGGGTTTGCACAGGACGTAGTCGTCCGTGTTCTCAGTCATCTCATCTTCGCACTTCATGTCCCAGAATGGAATCTCATGTTTCCTGAAGAATTCCAGAGCGTAACGACATTGGGTCCACACCTTTTCCCGTGTGCGGTAGTCCTGGCAGGTCAGGTCACTGTGGGGGTGCTTATAACCGAAGTACCACTCTACACCTGCGCCGCCAGCCATGATGTTGCCCCACAGGGCGTTCTCGCGGGCGTTGTCGCGGGTAGGGTCTTC
>DAOVMB010000449.1 GCA_030630905.1 Sedimentisphaerales bacterium | reverse complement strand
TTCGTTGACGAGAGTCCGGCCCTCAGCAATAGTCAAAGTCAGAGGCTTTTCGCAGAAGACATCCTTGCCGGTACGTACCGCGGCGACGGACGTCGGGACATGCCAGTGATCTGGTGTCGCAATAGAGACCGCGTCGATATCGGTACGGGCGAGCACCTTGCGGAAATCGTTGTAGCACGACTTCGGATCGAGGCCTACCTTCTTGCGGGCACTTTCTCTATGGCCGGTGTCGACATCACATACGGCTATCACCTGGCAGCCGGACTTCGCATTGAATCCCCTCATATTGCCGCGGCCCTGGCCTCCGGTGCCGATGCAGCCCATCGTAATGCGGTTGCTCGGGGCATTCGCGCCGAATACCGATGAAGGGACAATCGCCGGCCAGGCCAACGCGGCACCTGTCACGATGGCGGAGCCTTTCAGGAAATCCCTGCGGGTTACGGTCGCTGACTTTTTGATTCTATTGTTGCTCATTGTCTTTCCCTTATTGTCGGCGAGTCGTTGCTGTCTAATCAAGAGATCTGATCCTTATATTGCGAAACTCGAGGTAGTCGCCGTGGCCGCAGAAGCCGATGTGGCCTTTGTCCCGCTTGAGGCCCGGGTGATCGCGATGGTCCATCGTCTCCGGTGTGCTGGCCTTGTCGAGATCGGCATCGACGATGGTCTTGCCATTGACCTTGACCGTAACCTGCCGGCCTTTGGCCGTGACCTCCGCGAAGTTCCATTCGCCGACCGGCTTGAGGCAATCCCGCTTTGCCGGGACAACGCCATAAACGGAGCCGTGGAATTGATAGGGCTTTAGCTTTGCGTACTTGGGGTGCGAATCCTCAAGAATCTGTATCTCCATACCCTTATAGGCGGCGTCGCCCCCGAGCGGGGCCCGAATTGCCAGTCCATTGTTGGCGCCGGCGGTGAGCTTGAACTCGAATCGCATTATGAAATCGCCGTACTGATCGCTTGTGTAAACATTGCCGCCGGCCTTCGTCGGGTCGCAGATCATCTTGCCGTCCTCGGCGTAGTAGCCGGTGGTGTTCTCGGTCCAACCGGCCATGTCCCGGCCATTGAACAGAGGCACGAAGCCCTCCAGTTTCTCCTCGGCGGTCAGTATCTCACGGATATAGATGTTCCTAAAATACAGCGTGTTGCCGTGATTTTGAAGCTCGATCTGGCCCGTCGGATAAATCGGTATGTTTCGGTCCCAGTAGTTCTCCATGATTACGTTGTCGACCACTATCTCGCCGTTTAGCACAACCGTGACCTTCTCGCCGATCATGAAGATTCTAAACGTGTTCCATTGCCCGACGGGCTTGTCCGCGACTTTATCCGGTTTGCTTTTATGTATCTTGTTATTGTACAGGCCGCCCGAACCGACATCAGCGTTTGGCCGCTGCGTGTCCCATATCTGAACCTGGGGTGAGCCTCGCAGATAAATGCCGCTGTCGCCATCTTTCAGGATTTTCCAATCCACTAACATCTCGAAATCGCCGTAATCCTTCGCAGTGCACAGGCTGCGTCCCTTGCCGCTGAATACCAGCGCGCCATCGGCGACCTTCCAGTTCGCCCGCATGTTGTCGTCTGCTTCCATTTGCAGTTGCTTTAGCCTGTCCGGCGAAAGCGTTGCCCTTTTTGACGGGTTGTCATACGGACCTTTCACAAGCCCTTTCCAGCTGGCCAGGTCTTTGCCGTTGAACAGGGCGACAAAGCCTTTTGGCGGTTTATTCAACGCTTGCTCGGCGCCTGTGCTTGTGGCTCCGTATGCAAGGCTGACCAACACAATAGCCAGCGCAGCAAAAGTTAATGGCATGTTTGAATAAGAATTGCGTTTCTTCATTTCATTTCTCCTTTTCGTTTCCCGGATTGCCGGCAACTGTCGAGATGCTTATACTGCTCATCTCCACGATCAGGACGCCGGGCAGACAATTGTCCCCCATGTTTACCAGAAGGGTGAAAGACGGGATTCGAACCCGCGACCCCCGGATCCACAATCCGGTGCTCTAACCAACTGAGCTACTCTCACCGCGAATCATTGCCTACCCCCCACCAAAACCTGGATTCTATCAGGCCGGCTCATTTATGTCAATGCCCGTTTGGGTAAAATTGTGCAAAACGCCTACGACCAAGCTGCTCGAAAATATCATGGAGAACTTGCCCAGGCGAATTTCCCCAATATTTAGCCCGGCAAATTTATTGCCGGGTGCCTTTTACTTGCTGCTTCGGGCACAAAAAGTAAACGTTGCTGTTTGCGTCTTTTATTCAACGGCAATCTTCAAGACGACTTTGTGGATTTCTCCGCTGCTTACCAATGGGGCGTGAGCATCCTGCGGGAAGAAGATGACAAATGAGCCGGCCGGCACGGGTGTCCAACTATCGGGCTGGTCTTTGAAAAATCCGATGTCCTTATCAGCGTCATACTCTGTATCGGTCAACTTACAGTCGGCGGTAGGTTTCCAGCCCATCTCATCTATCCCAGCTATGACGTATTGGATATCGATATACTTGCGGTGCGCCTCCAGTTTTGCTTCGGAGCGACTCCGGCCGGGGCCTTTGCTGATCATGCAGAACAAACGATCGCCGTCGATTTCATACCGGTCGGCCGGCAGCTCGGTCAAGCCATCCTGTCTCAGGAACGCAAAAGCTTTTTCGAACGCCGGGTGCATGTCGTAATAGTCTTCGGCACGCTGAAGCTTATCGATGATAATATGGTCTCTTTTCATTTGTACTTTGGCCTCCTTATGCCTTGAACAGGATGTGAAACCGAAAATCAAACTGCAAACAACAAGCCCAACGCCAAGACGGCGATAAATAATACTTTTATCCATAGTACCAATTCTCCAAAAGCAAAAATTGTCAAGTCTTTTCGACAGGCCCGAAGTCACCTGTTTCTTCTTAACCACACCAAACCATAATACAACGGATCAGCAATCGATGCCAAAGGATTCCATATATCGTATCTTGCTTATGATTAGTAGCACAAATTGAATAGAAAGACACAGAAAAACAAACCATAAAATGTCCCTGATTCTCCCCTGGCTTGATTTGAAAAAGTAGTGTTTTCCATTTCAACTGTCAAAAAAAACACCCCCGAATGAACAAAATAATCCTTAATTACAG
>DAOVMB010000424.1 GCA_030630905.1 Sedimentisphaerales bacterium | reverse complement strand
GAAAGCTATGGGGACAGCGCAAAAAAACATCACACTCGGAACGGCCGGTCATATAGATCATGGTAAGACCGCGTTAATAAAATGCCTGACCGGCTGTGACACGGACCATCTCAAGGCCGAGAAGGAACGTGGAATGTCCATTAACCTTGGATTTGCACCGTGCACGGTCTCCGGGCTGGAGGTTGGTATCGTTGATGTCCCCGGCCATGAGAATTTTATAAAAACAATGGTCGCCGGGGCTACCGGCATTGACGGTGTCATTTTTGTAATTGCCGCTGATGACGGTGTGATGCCCCAGACTCGTGAGCACTTCGACATCCTCACGCTGCTCGGCGTTAAATATGGAATCGTGGCTTTGACAAAAGTCGATGCTGTCGAGCCTACCCGCATAAAAAAGGTGATCACAGAGGTAAAAGAATTTCTCGCAGGCACATTCCTTGAGGATGCCCCGATTCTCCCCGTATCCAGTATAACTGGTGAAGGCTTTGATACTTTTTATGAGGCTCTCAAAAAGCTTGTCGATAATATCGAGCCGAAAAAGACCGACGGCGTGTTCCGGCTGCCGGTCGAACGGACTTTCTCTGTCAAGGGATATGGAACGGTAGTGACCGGCATTCCGGTTGCGGGCTCGGTCAAAACCGGCAATGATGTCGTCCTTTTCCCGCACGGGACGAAAGGCCGAATCAAGGCTATCCAGGTTTACAAGAGAAACAGCGACACCGCCATGGTCGGCCAGTGCGCGGCGATCAATGTTCCTCAGTGGGATTACAAGGACATCGATCGCGGCTGTACCGTCACGCTCGGTGATTATTTCTCGCCCCAGCAATGGTACCTGTGCAGCCTTCGGATTCTCCCTCATATAAAATCCCCACTCAAAAACGGCGCGAATATAAAATTCCACACCGGCACCTCCGAAGTTGTTGCTACGGTTTTCCTGATGGAAGGCAGCAGCATCGCTGCCGGCCGGGAATGTCTCATTCAGGTTCGGTTGAATCGGCCGCAGCGGATTGTGGCGGCCCCCCGTGATCGATTCATTCTGCGGAGTCTTTCACCCGTGCAGACAATCGGCGGGGGGATGATTATCGAGGCGCTGGAGAAAAAGCTAAAGCGAAGTGACGAGCGGGTATTGCAGGATGCCCTTGACAGGGCAAAAGCAGTAGTGACCGAGCGGGATTTCGTTGAGTATTGTATCAAGACCGCCGATTCTTTTGCCGCGGGTGAAAACGATCTTTCGATCCGTGCCAAGATGTTGCAGGGGCCGTTAAAGGAAATTCTTGCCGGCTTTATCGAAGGTGGCGAGGTCCTGAATTTAAGCCCGAAGCTGTTTATTCATCGTGACACATGCCGTGACGTCCAGCAAAAGCTGCTTGATATTGTCGGCGATTTTCATCGTAGCAAGCCCGAAAGTCCGGGGCTGAGCACTGAGCAGTTACACGAAGCGTCCCGGCTGAAAAAGGATGTTTTCGATGGCCTCGTAGAGATGCTCGTCTTGCAGGGTAAGCTCGTCGAGAGGAAACATCGCCTGGCGCTGCCGGAGCATCAAGAAACTTTCAGCGACGACGAGCAAAAACTGCTCCGGAGCGTCGAATCACTCTTTAAAACCCAGCCTTTCAATCCACCCAAATACGAAGAAGTTGTTGAGCTTACCGGGGCAGATTCTGAAAGGATTCAGAAAATCCTCAAGATATTGACCGAGCAGGAGCAGCTTGTCCGTGTCGATAAGGACCTTCTTTTTCACCGCGAGGCCGTTGAACAGGCCCGTGAAACATTGGTCACATACATCACTGAGCAGGGCGGCCTGGAAAGCGTCAAGTTTAAGTACCTGCTCGATACGACCAGGAAATTCGCCATCCCGCTTCTCGATTACTTCGACCGTATCGGCGTGACCCAGCGTGTGGGTTACACGCGCTATTTGAAAACCTAAACAATTACTGATTGGGGAAAAGAAGTGCGTTTTGGAAAAATATCCGCCACTCTGCTGATCATAGCCGGCGCGACATTTGTTCTCCTGTTTCTATGCGAGCCCGGCTGAGGCAATCCTCTCGCGATCCTTGGAGGATTGCTGGTAATGTTCTCGTTTCCCGCCGCCTTGATATTCGGCATCATTGGTATCATTTGCGACCGTCGTAAGTGTCTTGCGATCATTGCAACACTGTTCGCTGGTGGGATAATGTTACTCTATACCTCATATTTATGATCGGAATGTAGATCGTGGGAAAAGAACCATCCCCAAGCTGCGCTTGAGGCTGCCACCCTTTCCCAATCTGCCTACAAATCCCCATGTTATGAGGCATCAGTAAGCCCATTCTTAGCTGAAAATCGCGGATCACGCATGAAATTGCCACAAAAAGTGGAATTTTTTAATTTTTCTTTTGACTATGGATTACACATGTAGTATTTTGTATATAATTACAAATGTAATCTTAGGAGATTGAATTATGAAAAAGCTCCCAAAAATATCCGAATCGGAATGGCTTGTCATGCGTGTGCTCTGGTCGAAGAGCCCTCTGGCGGCACAGGAAGTTTTCGAGCAGCTCGATGCAACGACAAAATGGAAACCCAAAACGGTCAAGACATTGATTGATAGGCTGGTGAAAAAAGGGGCCGTCAAATATGAAAAGGATGGAAGGCGATACATGTACTATCCTGCGGTCGGACGGGACGAATACGTTACGAAGGAAAGGCGTTCATTCGTTCGGCGTGTCTACGGCGGAATAAGCAAGCCGATGCTTGCGGCGTTTCTCGAAGATGCGGAGCTTTCGGCCGACGACATATCCGAACTGAAAGAAATTCTCGAGCAGAAGGCGGAGGAATAGAAATGGAATCTCTAAGTATTCAGTTCCAGCCGTTCTTTGATTGGCTGCTGCGGACAACGCTGCAGGCAAGCTTGCTGATTTGTCTGATTCTCTTGCTGCAGGCAGTCCTGCGCAGCAGGCTGGGGGTTCGCTGGCATTATTGCCTCTGGCTGCTGCTGTTGGTGCGTATGGCAATGCCGTGGGTGCCTGAGAGCAGGGTAAGCGTATTCAATTTGATACCGCAATCGATGCCTCAGAGACAGTTCGGACATGTCAAAGGGCAGAGTGCTGACTCTATTGCGGCAAGCGCGGGCACAAGTGAATCAATACCAATCTCGACGACAGCAGTAGCACAAGCAGAGCCTGAGGCAACAATAACGCCGCAGACAAGCAAGGAAGCTGGCTCGCAAATGAAATCCATGCTTTTTGAATTCGCGGCTGTACTGCCGTTAGCTTGGCTTGCGGGGGCGTTGGTTCTGGCAGTATACGTCTGCGCAAGCAACCTTAAATTT
>DAOVMB010000104.1 GCA_030630905.1 Sedimentisphaerales bacterium | reverse complement strand
GGGTCAAATCGCAGGACAAGGCCGTCGAGTATTATGGGAACATGCGGCAGGAAAGCGAAAGGCTCAGCAGGCTGATAGAGAACGTGCTGGACTTCTCACGCATCCAGAAGGGACGGAAAAAATACGCCTTCAAAGCAGGAGACATCAACAAGTGCATCGCGGACGTGGTTGAGATGATGAGGCCGTATGCCGTGCAGAAGGGCTTTTTGATACGAATCGAATCCGGCCGGATCGAGCAGGCGACTTTTGACGCCGACGCCGTGACTCAGATCGTTGTGAACCTGCTGGACAACGCAATCAAGTACGCTCGCGACGCCGAGGACAAGATGATTACCGTCAGGACCAAAACCGATGGGAAATTCACCGTAATCGAGGTCGAGGATCACGGCCCCGGCGTCCCCCACCGGCAGCGAAACAAGATATTCGAACAGTTTTACCGCTCGGCAGCCGAGGCGACGCGCGAAACCGCGGGGACGGGTCTGGGCCTGGCCCTGGTGAAAAAATTCGCCGAGGCACACAATGGCTTTGTAGAAATCATCGGCGCAAAGCCAACAGGAGCGATATTCAGAGTGGCCCTGGCGACTCGGATATAACTCTTTTGTATGTGTTTAGTCGGGAGTCTATCATTCTCAACCATCCCCAAAGCCTACGGCTTTGAGGCTGCCACCCGTTGATTTACGTCTATGTTTTTTCACAATTTTTGCTTTACAAGAACAAGGTTAAAAATGTCATTCTGAGGCGCAGCCGAAGAATCTCAACGCCGCAGGATAATTAACTGATGCGTTACTATAATACCGCTGGCTTTGAGATGCTTCGCTTCGCTCAGCATGACAAAAACGATCAGTATGAGTAAATTTTTTAAAAATCCTCAAAAAATTTGAACCTTTTGGTCGGTTTGGCTGCTTAACATAATGGAGCAATGGCTTTCGTAGGTCATCGCTCGACATACGATATACGAAATACGAGACATGACTGAAAGAAAAGAACATTTTGGTGAGAACTTGGATTTGAGGATTCCTTCGAAACTGTCGGCTGATTTGAATGTCCTTTTTAAGCCGCAGCTTGGAGTTCCGCCGGAGGTGGACCGTGCTGTTATGGACCGTGCTCATAAGCACTTTACCGGCTTAAAATCCACTAATAATGACACACGCTCGCGATTCCATTGGGTCTGGCGAATCGCCGCCGCGGCTGCTGTTATTATTTTTGCTTTCAGCTTGGACCTCACAAAACAGACCGGGCCGGCGACAGATCGCTTTTCACTCAGCAAAACACAGGCTATTGATATTGACCGAAACGGACGAGTGGATATCCTCGATGCCTTCAAATTAGCCCGGCACATCGAATCCGTCGGCAATACGGAAACAAAGTGGGACTTTAACGGCGACGGCCTGATCGATCGCAGCGACGTCGATATGGTCGCTCTCGCCGCCGTCCGCTTGGATAAGGGAGTCTTATAATGAACAAAATAACGTTAATCATTTTAGCCAGCGTTTGTGTGATAGTCCCCGTTCTGGCTCAGCAATCGGAACAGGATTATTCGACCGCTCAGCCCGGCGTGCGTTTCGCCCCGCTTCATATTTATATCGATTCCGGCAACAGCAACCTTGCGGCCTATCAGTTCGAGGTAAGGGCGGTTCGCGAACCGCCCCTACAGCCTGCCGCCGGACAAATCAAAATCGTCGGCGTCGAGGGCGGCCGGCACGAAGCATTTAAAGAAGCGCCATACTACGATCCCGCCGCCTTGGCCAATGACCGTATCATCATCGCGGCTTTTAACACCGGCCGGGACTTGCCTACGGACCGAACACGAATTACTACCATACATCTGCAAATCATCGGCGATGCCGAGCCGCAATACGAATTGAAGCTAATCGTCGCCGCAGACGCGGACGGAAAAGAAATACCTGCTGAAATCACATTCGAAAAAGGAGAATAAAAGTGAAAAAGAAAGTCCTAATCGCATCAATTCTTCTTAGCCTGATCGCAATCGTGTTGGTATGCTCTTTCATTGGTTGCCAGGAACGACCGGCAACAACCTTACAGCAGCCGGCGGATGAATCGAGCGAAAGATCAACAATCGCCGACGATAGTAACAAGCCCGATTCCGAACCCATAGTGTGGGCGGAAACACCGACTGAACCATCTAAACCACAACAGGATGCGCCGGAAGATGAAAATGGCATAGGCATACATCAGGTCTTGGTCGAGCCGGGAAAGGAAAGATTAGTTGATAGCCTTACAATACTGGGTCCCACGGGAACTCCGCGGCCTGAGGTGATTAACCGTCCACCGGTTCCACAAGATATCAGGTTCTCCCTAAAGCCCGAAAGCGAAGAAGGATCAGAACTTGGTGTCGTAAGGGGCCCTGTATTATTGCCCGCGAAAAAGTCAGTAAAAGACAGTATGATCAGTGGTAGGAGTGTCGCCAAGTATGAATGGAGCGGTCGTGATGGCGATAGATATGACGGTGGTATGATGGGTGGCATGGGTGGTTATGGTCGGCAACCAGGCTTGGTTTTATCGGCTCCTCGCCGTTCAGCCGGGAGAACTGTATATTATGACACAGAACCAATGAGTAGGCCGGATAGACGAATACTTGCTGAATTGGTTAATGTCACGGCGGATGAAGTTTGGGTGATAGCCAAAGCCGAAACGCAGGCTGTTCCCGCTGGTGAGGATACGCCCGGCTGCGGTGCCATGTTAGCTAAGCTGCCCCAAGAGGAAAAGGAAATCCCGCTGCCGCTCAAGCATACCGATGTGAAAGCTCAAATCTGCGGCTATATAGCAACCGTTGATGTCACCCAGCAGTTTCATAATCCTTATGACGAAAAGATCGAGGCGGTTTATGTATTTCCGCTGCCGCAGAACGCGGCGATAAACGAGTTCATTATGACGATAGGCGAGCGGCGCATCCGCGGCATCATTCGTGAGCGAAAGGAGGCCGAGAAGATTTATCAACAGGCCAGGAGACAGGGACACGTCGCTTCGCTTCTTACCCAGGAGCGGCCGAATATCTTCACGCAGAAGGTAGCCAACATAGAGCCGTGCAAGGAAATCGACATTAATATCAAGTACTTTAATACTTTGGCCTACGTGGACGGCTGGTACGAATTTGTTTTTCCCATGGTCGTCGGGCCTCGATTCAACCCTCCCGGATTCACTGATGGCCTCGGCGCCGTAGCACGCGGCAAAGCCGGTATCTCGGGCCAAAAGACCGAGGTCCAGTACCTCAAACCTTCCGAGCGCAGCGGGCATGATATTTCGCTGGCCGTTGATATCGACGCCGGCGTGGTAATCGAGCAACTCGTGTGCACCAGCCACGTGATAAACAACAGCTCTCCGGCACGTGACAAGCGGACGGTCAAGCTCAGCAGCCTCGACAGCATCCCCAACAAGGACTTCGTGCTCCGCTACAAGGTCGCGGGTAAAACCGTAAAGTCGGCCCTGGTGACTCACCGCGATGAAAGGGGCGGATTCTTCACGCTCATGCTTTATCCGCCGGACAATCTTTCGTATCTGAAACGTGCCCCGATGGAGATGATCTTCGTGCTCGACTGCTCCGGCAGCATGAGCGGCAAACCTATCGCCAAGGCCAAGCAGGCGATTACACGTGCTCTGAAAAAACTACAGCCGGGTGATACTTTCCAGATTATCCGATTTTCAAATAACGCTTCCAAACTCGGGCCAAATCCTGTGCCGGCAACACCTAAAAATATCCGCAAAGGGCTTGCATATATCGAGTCCCTGCGCGGCAGCGGCGGCACGATGATGATCGAGGGCATCAAGGCGGCGCTGGACTTCGCGCATGATCCGAAAAGATTTCGCCTGGTCTCGTTTATGACTGACGGCTATATCGGCAACGAAACCGAAATCCTCGCCGCAATTCATCAGCGGCTCGGCGCCAGCAGAATTTTCAGCTTCGGCGTCGGCTCCTCCGTCAACCGATACCTGCTCGACCGGATGGCCAAACTCGGAAAAGGCGCCGTCGCTTATATCGGCCTGGACAACAGTGCCGGGCAAGTCGTCGATGAGTTCTACGACCGCATCAGCCATCCGGCCCTGGCGGATGTTACAATCGACTGGGGCAATATGCAGGTTACAGATATGTACCCTAATCGCATTCCCGATCTTTTCGTCGGCCGGCCTGTAATCCTTACCGGCAGATTTAAAGGCGCCAGCAGCACTACCATTCACGTCAAAGGTAAAGTTGGCGACATGACTCAGGACATTGCTATTGCAGTTAATCTCGAAGATTCCGCCGCCACCCACGCGGGCATCGCTTGTGTATGGGCGCGGAAAAAGATTGAGACGCTGGGCAGTCAGGCCGCTTTCGATACCAACCCGGACCTGCCCGGCGAGATTAAGCAGGTGGCGCTCGAATATGGCCTGATGTCGGCGTACACGGCTTTTATCGCCGTTGATTCTTCCCGGAAGACTGCTGGCGACCACGGCATTACCGTTGCAGTCCCCGTCCCCGTGCCCGACGGTGTACGGTACGATACAACTGTCCAGAATTGAATCATCGTTTGCAAGAGGCCGTCGAGCGCAAAAGTCAATGTTTAACGCCGGCCGGCCCGCTGAAACTGCTCGATCCAGGAGCCGAGAAAACGTTTGAAGAACTCGACGGCTTGAGGATCCTGGACATTGCCGCCGAGCGGATGCACACCAAATGCTCCACCACCCAGAGCGTAGTAGCCGATGGCTCCTCCGCCGATGGCGACCAGGCCGATTGCCATGCCGCCAAGGGCCAGCAATAATCCGATAGCCGCCCCTCCGAGCGCAATCAGACCCAGCGCCAATCCGCCAAAACTAATGACGCCGAAAGACAAACCACCAATCGCCAGACCACCCACGGCGATATTGCCAATCGCAATAATTCCTTTAGCGATGCGAGGTCTTCCCGTCGAAGGATCGAGGCCGGAGGCAATGTGCACCAACGGAAGGCCAAAAAGGCTTGCCTGAGAACGGTACTCATAACCGCTCCTTCCGCCTGCCATCGGCAGTCCGCACTTCGGGCACATAACGGCTCTATCCGATATCTGGTTGTTACATTCAGGACATTGTATGAGTGACATATCGAGCCTTTCTTAATCTTTGTTACCACATTATAAATCCGGAAATTCCGAATAGGAAGAAAAAAAAGGCTCTCCGGTCAATGGGTAGATTGCTTTAGCATTTTGCTTCACTTTCACGTCCTTGCCCTAACTCACCTCGATATCTTAACATCCAAAATCTTCCCGGGATTATCTATCCATTGGCACTTACTGTAATCATACGGAATCGCCACCAGCCGATCCGATGTGATTCGAATTACGGTCACTTCGGGCCAGGCGGAATTGACCGATGGAAGCTGCACAAAATTCACGCCTCGATAAGGCGTCACCTTTGCCTTGTGATAATGCCCGCCCAGCACCATGATCACATTGGCATCGCCCAGGGCGTCTACGAACGCATCGCGATTGGTCATCGCATCAAAGCATAAATGCGTTGCCACCACGATCGGCCTTCCTTTCGGTATGGATGCCAGCTTTTCCGGCACGAGATCGGGCGAATAATGCCGGTGCAGATTTTTCCTGATAAAATCCATCGCTTCGGCTGTTACGTCCTGTGCCGGATTTCCCAGACTCTCATCATAAGCCGAAAAAGGGCACACAAAATGAATCCCGCCCTGATCGAACGTATAGCTCAGGTCTCCATACCGTCGTTTGAACCACTCTTTCATAATCGGCGGCGCTCCCTCCACGCCATCAGCCCCGGCCTCGTCATGATTGCCCAATATTTCATAACTGGGATGTCTCAACCGTTTCGTGATCAGATCCTCATAAGTCTTTTTCGCCTGATGCGTGGGCCATTCGGTAATGTCTCCACAATTAAATACGAATGCGGGTGTATCGACAATGCCGCCGATATTTTTCGGATACGCCTTGCCCGGCAACAGATTCATAGCATCAATGGCCGGCCACAATTTGCTCCCATCGCCATCGACCGGTATATGGGTATCCGACCAGCCGAAAAAGGTTAACAGTTTTGCCGCTGCCTGTTTACCCTTGCCGTCTTTCTGTGCGCCATGTAGCCTTTTTGGTAGCGCCATTGACATTGCACCGACGCCTATAAACTGCAACATATCTCGCCGGGTTAATCCAATACTCATGGCGGTCTCCTTTTCAAAACTTTCTCATTAGTGCACGAAGGGCCGGGGGTCACGCGAATGCTAAAACCTGGCCGTTCAACCGATACCTTCAGGATGTATTTCGTAGAACGAGATTATCACAAATCCTCGATATTTCAAGGAATAACACTATGATAAAGATAAAAGCCGCTATTCGGTTATTGATGTGCGGGATGTTTTCGCCGCAGATTACAAAAAGTACAAGGTAGATATCGATCAGTACCTTGCACCTTTTTATAATGGCCATCATACCCCCAGGGGTAATTTCTTTACTGCCTGGGCAATCAAGGACAGCGTAATTCAGTGGCTGAACCCGAAACCCCTGCCTTATCGTTAAGTTGCTTTAGAGCCTATCCCAATTACCCTTTAGCGTTTGTCATTCTGAGGCGAAGCCGAAGAATCTGGGCTTGATATCACCGTTCGCAATCCAGATGCTTCACTGCGCTCAGCATGACAAGTGATAGCGAACCGTTATTCGGATAGGCTCTTAGTCTCCAACGGGCTTGGTTCCGCACAGATGGGTAGCCTCATGAATCTTTCATTGAAAGACTGATTCGGTTCTTGGTGAGGTCTATATCAAGAACGGTAACTTTGACCTTCTGTTGTACCTTAACTATGTCGGCGGGGTTCTTGACGTAATGGTGTGACATGTTGCTGATGTGCACGAGACCGTCCTGATGGACGCCGATATCAACGAACGCGCCGAAGTTAGTCACGTTGGTGACAATTCCGGGCAGCTTCATGCCGATTTGGATATCTTCGATTTTATTGACGCCTTCGGCGAAGCTGAAAATCTCAAACTGCTTGCGGGGGTCTCTGCCCGGCTTGGCCAGTTCCTGTATAATGTCATTTAGCGTGGGCAGTCCTACGGTGTCGCTGACATAGTCTTGCAGGCGGATTTTCGTCCGAAGTGATTTATCCTTCATCAGATCCGCAACTGAGCAGCCAGCGTCCGCAGCCATTGCATCGACAACATGATAGCTTTCGGGGTGCACGGCGCTCGAATCAAGCGGATTGACGGCGTCTCGTATTCTCAGGAATCCTGCCGCCTGTTCGAAAGCCTTCGCCCCGAGGCGGTGAACTTTTTTGAGCTGCTGCCGGGATTTGAAAGGCCCGTTTTCGTTCCTGTAGTCGATAATATTCCGAGCTAATTGCGGCCCGAGACCCGAGACGTATGTCAATAACTGCTTGCTGGCCGTGTTGACCTCGACTCCGACGCTATTAACACAACTGGCCACGTCATTGTCGAGGCCTTGCCTCAGCAGTGACTGGTCC
>DAOVMB010000123.1 GCA_030630905.1 Sedimentisphaerales bacterium | reverse complement strand
GGGTTAAGATCGAGCGTGACTTGGCCGGCAACTTTACGGCGTACAGTTCAATCAACGGCTCGACGTGGGAGATGCAAGGCGCACCTGAGAACATCCAGATGGGCGCGAACGTCTATATCGGTTTGGCGGTGACCAGCCATGATGTCGCTCTGACGTGTCAGGCCATATTCACCAATGTCACGACTACCGGAACGGTCAGCCCACAGTGGGTGAACCAGGATATCGGCATAGCCAGCAACGATGCCGAGCCGCTTTATGTAGCTCTGTCAAATAGTGCCGGAACACCTGCGGTTGTGGTTCACGATGATCCGGACGCGGCAACAATAGACACCTGGACGGAGTGGGTCATCCCGCTTCAGGCTTTTGCCGATCAGGGCATCAACCTAACCAATGTGGACAAGATTGCGATTGGCCTGGGAACCCAAGGCAACACGACAATCCCCGGCGGTTCGGGCAAGATATTCGTTGACGATGTCCGATTGTATCAGCCGGCTCCGGAACCAGAGCCGGAACCAGAGCCAGAGTCGCAACCGTAAGCTGGATTATATGTAGCAGTTGAAGCTATGGATTTATAACACTTCGGGGCTTATGCCGACTTGATTCGGTATAGGCCCCGTTTGTTTTCCTGTGGGGATTGTTCAAAGTTATTTCCAATCGCAATCTTAACAATAGCCATATTATGATTCCCAGATAGCGAGATCATTCTTTAACGGCCTATCAGAGAAATTATTGGGTTAAGGTACATTTTTGTGGATAGTCATTTTATTATCGGATCGCAGAATGGTTTGACACAATCGAGAATAATTGGATAATACGGTCAGTTTCCGATGAAAAGACACTACAGATTAGCTTCATCTTATTTCGAAATGAGCCGATCGGATATGGTTTCTGTCGGCTGGCGGATGCTGTTTCGTGCCTGGTTGGGAATGGTTGGCGCGTTGCTGATCGTATCGAAAGGATATACCGCCGAAGCGGTCGCTTTCCCTGGGGCAAACTGGGAGGTACGAACGCCAGCCGAACTGGGTCTGGACGCGGTAAAGTTAAACCAGATCGCCGGGAAGCTCGGCAGCAGTGGCTGCATCATCAAGGACGGGTTCGTAGTCAAGGCGTGGGGTAATCAATCGAAGCAGCACGATTGGTACTCTTCGGCCAAGCCGATATTCAGCACTTTGTTGTTTTTTGCGATACATGAGGGTAGGATCTCAAGCGAGGACGAAAAAATTGGCAATTGGGACTGGCCTCTGAAGGGGAAGGATCGTGAGATTAGCTTCCGTCATCTGGCCAATATGACGAGCGGCTACATGCAGCCGGAAGGACCAGGTGAGGCGTACGCCCACAACGATTTTGCCGTTGCACTCTTTATCCGCACGCTGGAGAAGGTGTTCGACCAGTCGATCACTGATGCCGCCAAGCAACGCATCTACGATCCGCTCGGTATGCAGGATGATCCTTACCACCAGGTGATTTCCAGAGGTTGGAAAGCTCGTGGGCGTGCCTGGATCTCAGTACGGGATTGGGCTCGACTGACTTGGTTCTGGACGAACAAGGGCAACTGGAACGGAAGGCAATTGCTCCCAAAGTCGTATTTTGAGCAGCACATGAAACCCCAGGTCCCCAAGGACTTACCGTACAGCAGCGGTCCTGATGTATTCGGTAAACTGCCCGGGGATGTTTTGCCCGAGGATTATCTCGGCGTGCGATCCTTCGGCGGAGGTTCAAATCATTATAATTATGGTGCCGGGCTGTACGGATACCATTGGTACTTCAACACGTCGGGGACAGTGGGCATGTTGAAGCTCAGAAACAAGCGCGAAGAGCCTAACGTCGGTGGATCGTTCGAGCAGGTCTGGCCCGGCTTGCCATGCGAAACCGTAATGACCTTGGGATGGGGCATCAATAGCGTGATGATACCCAGCATGAGAGTTGTGCAGGTTTGCGCGGGCAATGCCAACTGGGACCGTCCCTATTTGACACCGAAAGGCCCGGATGCTTTCAATTACAAAATAATTAAGTTGCTGGTAGAGTCTTTGAGTAGCCCGAAGAAGGTCGAAACAGGAAAGGGAACTTTGTCGGCTGAAATATGATCCATTGACTGTTTAGCATGGAGAACCTGTCATGGCAAGAGCCGCGACCGTAAGCTGGATTATATGTAGCAGTTGAAGCTTAGTTATTAGCTGCCGGCTTTTGTGGTTTTTCTGGTAAAGGAATTGGTGCCGTGCGTTTGGAGCTGTTCGGCGTTGTGCTGTAATCGAAGCCGAGTTTTGATGGTAGTTGGCCGGTGCTCGTTTCGTCGCCGAGTAATTTGTTATGTTCATCCGAAAGGGCTATCAGATTAATTCGCTCAATAGTCCTTCTTATTGTTACTTGCGGTCTGCTTAGACCCAGAAGTCTGCTGATGCACTTTTCTTCGATCTCAATCATTACGGAAGCTAAATACTGTTTCTGGGTGGCATTCAAAACGTTGTTGCCTTTGATATACCGCTGTATTACGTAAGAATACAACTGGGCAAAACGACGAGCTATAGCAGGTTTGCTGAGGCTTGTTGTAGGTGCAGGTGCACCCATACTCTGTGAAGACAAAGGTATTTTACTTTCAAGTAATTTTAATATTATAATATCATAAAATTCATAAGTCACTGTCCAGTCAGCGTATCTTTTAATTCGTTCATCGGCTACCTGCAGCAGCAATTCCTCGCCCTCCGGAATGTTTATATTAGCAGCGAATCTGGCTGTATGAACTATTATTTCGGGTTTACTGGTCTGGACCACTTCTTTGAGCTGTTCCGTGATGGTAGTGGCAAGTTCTGGATTCGATGTTGCTACTGAGTTTAGCTGTTGTACGATGGCTGGAATGGTGAGGCAATGGACCGCCCAGTATCGAATAACCATATTCTTATCTTTTAACATGCCCAGAGCCAAATCTGCCAAACGCAGGTCTTCCAGGCCATCGATCAAAATCAGGAGACTAATAGTAACATTGGTTTTTCGCTCTTGGGGCCTTAAGGTTTGGGCCTGCGCAAAGCCTGCCTGGATATGTCGATAAGCTGATTCGGAGAACTGTTGAGCGTATTGGCTTTGGGTGCTCTTCCTGCTCAGAATGACAGAGCGAAGCTTTGCTATGGACGTAAAATCCTTGGTCTTGACTAATTCTAGCACCGCTTTGGTAAGAAAATCATCAATGATTTTTTTGTCCTGATCATCAATCACGCCTTTTTTCAGTACGGCATCAATATCTCTCGTATTGACGGCTACTGCATTCGAATTGATTGTTAAGACAAAAAATGCTGTCAGAACAGTAAAAAACGCCCATTTTATCTTCATTTTGCAAACACCCTAAAAAATCACCGGCATTGAATATAGACAATTCCCAGCTATATCTGCGTTCAACGTTATCCACTTTAACTTTAAAACCGGCTTTTGTCAAGTGAATTCAGGGGCGCAGTGAAAAGTCCGTCTTTTTTTGTCGTTTGCCTGTTTGGTTTTAACTTTCCGATAAAAGCTGGTAGAATACGGTTAATTTTCGATGAAGGTTGTAACTATATGTCTGAACCGGCTCCAAAACTTGTTCGCATAGATCCTCTTCGCCTGCGTATGGAACGCCGTGGCAAGATGGTGACCGACGCCACCATTTTCGCATCGAGGGCTATCAAGCTCGAACCCGGTGCCGTCCGTCAGCTATGCGACGCCGCTTCACTGCCGCCGGCAAGAAAAGTCCTCGCTACCGCTGATATCCACGTAGGCTTCGGCATACCTATCGGAACTGTGCTGGGGCTGGAAAATGCAATTATGCCCCCGGCGGTCGGGTACGATATTAATTGCGGCATGAGGCTGCTGCATACGCCTTTTTCGAGGGGCGAAATCGACACCGAAAAAATTGCCGCCGATATTGCCCGCGATGTCCCGCTCGGCGAGGGCAGAGAAAATTTACAGTTGGACAAAGCAGGGATCGAAGCCGTTATTAACCAGGGAGTCGCTGCCGTGCCGGCCCTCGCACAACGGAGCGGCCACCGGGCGTGGGAAGCCTTCGACCCGGATCAATTTGCTGATGACCTCCAAAGAATCGAAGAGAACGGCCACCTGCCCGCCAATCCCGGCGCGGTCCCGAAAACTGCAATTGAAAAGGGACGTAACCAACTCGGCACACTCGGGGGCGGAAACCACTTTATTGAAATCCAATATGTCCATGAGATATTGGACGCCGCTTTGGCAAAGACTTTCGGTCTTTTTAAAAACCAGATAGTTGTGATGATACACTCCGGTTCGCGCCGGTTCGGATACGAAGTTGCCGACCAGTATATGAATGTCGCCGCCGCCAGACCTGAGAATGCTGACCGGCCCAAAATGCTCTCATATCTGCCAACAAACAGCAGTGCCGGCAAAAACTACATTGCCGCAATGGCCGCCGCAGCCAACTTCGGATTTACCAATCGTCACATTATGGCCCTGCTCGTCAGGCGCTGTTTCAACAGAATGTTCGGCCCGACACCGCTGAAGCTTATCTACGATGTCACTCACAATATGGCCAAGCTCGAAAAACACGGCGGCAGCGAACTTTGGGTACACCGCAAAGGCGCCACCCGCGCCTTTGGCCCAAAGCGCATGGCGGCGAGCGTTTTCGCACAGACGGGCCAACCCATCATTACTCCCGGCTCGATGGGCACGGCTAGTTATCTGCTCGTCGGAACGGGTGATTCCGCTGAATCCCTCAGTTCGGTCAATCATGGTGCGGGCAGGGTGATGAGTCGTACCGCCGCTCGCGGAAAATCCCGCAGAGGCAGGATTGTTACGCCCGCTTTGATTAGCGACGAGCAATTCAAACGCAGCATGGAGGGCGTAAAGCTCATCACTGGCGACAGGCGCAAAATAAAAGAAGAAGCACCGGGCGCCTACAAAGACATCGACGAGGTCGTCCGAATAGTCGTCGAGTGCGGCTGGGCCAAAACCGTTGCCCGAATGGTCCCTTTGGCCGTCCTCAAGGGCTGAGAGTACTGCCTGAAACGTCAAGGGCCAGAGGAATTAGCGCCTTGTCCTGAGAAGACGCCGAGAAGCAAGGCAGAGAACAAGGCGCTATTCTGGTTGGACAGTTGGCTCAATCACCAAGCCAACAGAGCCGGCGGGCATTAGCTTCACAGTCGGACTTGTTGTGGTATCCCTCTGTTGAGGCGCCGACTATCTCGTTGTTGGGAGCAGTGCGCAACCAGCGCCAATCACCAGCAACATCTTTGTAAAACTTCCAGGTATCCCCCTTGGGCCAACCATTGCGGTGGGCGTTATCCTCACAATCGGACTTGTTGTTGTATCCTTCTGTTGAGGCGCCAACTATCTCGTTGTTGGGAGCGGTACACCTCCAGCGCCACTCACCAGCAGCATCTTTGTAAAACTCCCACTTATCTACCATGAATGTAATCTCCTTTCAATTACAATGTGGTGAAATATAGAACAAAAAGACATTCGTAAGCTTGTTGTGAGCATAATAGTAGGCCCTCTATGGAAAATCGGCGTTGTTTTATATCTCTCAGCAGAATCACGGGATATCATAGCCTTTTCTTACCTTTTGACAAGCAAATTTTAATAATATTCCTTAAAAATTCCATAACGTCCATAGGTTTTCGAGCAATTCAAACCTGCCGCCTTAACCGCAAGGCATTTCATTGAAATTGGCTTTGATTGGCTTTGTTTTTTCGCTGCCCCTAATCATCTAAATCTCCGTAAACCATTATTAATACTAATAATACATCAATTTGACCGCCGGCAAATTGGCTTTGTTTTTTCAAATGGCCCTTTTTTCTGTCGGCCAGCGCCGGGTGGCAGCCTCAAAGCCGCAGGCTTTGGGGATGGCTGGGACAGATTCAGCCTCCGGTGCAAATTGGCTTTGTTTGGCTTTGTTTTTTCGCCGTCTCAACGCATGAAATTCTTCATAATCCCCTTTCATGTAGATACATACGCTCATTATGCCCTTTTGAAAATTGGCTTTGTTTTTTCAAATAGACTTTAACCACAAATTCACACGAATTAACACCAGGAAATAGTCAATAACCTTGGATTTCGCTGATTATGCGGAAGAAAAGAAAAAATAATCAATGACAACGTTCTCAATTCTAAATTCACCATTCCACTTACGATATACCACATACGATATACTACATACGAATTTTGTTTGGTATTATACTAAAATATCTATAAAAATCAAGTACATATTTAAAAATTCTCCTTGAAACGACGTCTTTTATTCGTATTGCGTACGTAGTAAAGACTTCCAGATTAGGTAGGGTGGCGGCTTGCCCCACCAAAAGGTTCAGTCGTAGGAGAACGCGGAGAAAGTGGAAAAATAATCAATAGTCAATAATCAATAATCAATCGTGGGCTTCCAACCAAAGTTTCGGATAGTCCTGGCCTTCGTGAATCCAACAGATATATTCAGTGCTGTTTTCGGTCTCGTCCACAAAGTCCCATCCAGCGGAACCGAATGTACTTTCTATTTGCATCCGGGCCGATACAGCCGAATGTCATCAAAAAACATTTTACCCGGACCGCCAGGCTGCGGATCGTTCTGAACACCGAAACAAATAGCAATAGAACTGACATTGGTAAGGTCCACGCCCGTGAACGCCTGCAGGTCGATAGTCCATTGCGTCCAGGTATCTATCTGTGTTGCGTTGGGATTATCATGATAGACTGGCAAACTGCCATTGATAACAACATTCATAGGCGCAGGAGCGTTAGCCTTATCACCGCGGAACCACAGGGACAATACTCCAATACCTTCTTCGGTCCAATCCTGCGGTGGGCTCAGTGGCAGCTCTGCCTTCGAGAACTTGAAGAAATTATTGTAGGAATACGGCATCGACTGCATACCACCGTGAACTATGTTTCGCTCGACATAAGGAGGTTTATCATAGCCAACAACAGATCCGTTTGTTGCCCGGTTGTCGTATCCATCTAACCACGTATCAAATATCCTGTTGCTCTCGGGATCATTGGGATCAAGGTCGTTGTAGG
>DAOVMB010000305.1 GCA_030630905.1 Sedimentisphaerales bacterium | reverse complement strand
CAGCAGTATAGCCGGGAAGTTTTCGGGGCGGATGACCTGACCGATGCTTTGGATATCGTTAAAACGGTCAATCCGAATTTAATTCTTTTTGACCATCGGTTTAATCCAAACCACATTCGCGAATTCCTAAATAAGGCCGATAAAAATTCGGTCGATGTTCCTGTCGTGGCGGTTGGCGGCGAAGATAGTGACACTAAGTTATCAAATGAATTCATACGGATGGGGGCTTATGATTATTTACAGGGAAAGCAGGATTACGGCAGGCTGGAGCAGATCATTAGCAGGATAAAGAATAATTTAAGTTCTACTGACCGGGATACCCGGGACGAAAAAGGAAGTTTGGAATCCGGTTCTAAACAAAGCGCGAGTCGTTTTTTCGCTGAGGACCTGGCTGCCTCTGTATCTATGGTCGGCAAAAGTTGTGCTATTGTCAATACCCTAAAGATGACTAAACTTGTTGCCGGGAGCCGATGCAATCCGATTTTGATCGTCGGGGAAACAGGTACCGGTAAAGAGGTAGTAGCCAGGGCAATTCATACTCTGCGACATGCCAATGAGCAGTTTGTAGCGGTAAATTGTGCAGCTCTTACAGCGAATTTGCTCGAAAGTGAGCTTTTTGGTCATGTCAAAGGCTCCTTTACAGGGGCTGATCGCGAGAAGACGGGACTTTTGGAATTGGCCGGATCCGGCACGCTCCTGCTCGATGAAATTTCCGAGATGCCGGTAGAGTTACAGGCAAAATTGTTGCGTGTGCTGCAGGAAAAAAGCTTCCGAAAGGTCGGAGGTATCAAGAATATAGTCTGCAAAGCCAGTATAATGGCATCGAGCAATCGCATTCTCGAGAGTGAAGTTCGGGCCAATCGTTTTCGGCGTGATCTTTATTATCGCCTGAGCGTTAGTCCTATAACGCTTACGCCTCTAAGGTCGCCTGAGCGAAGAGAAGACATTAGGCTTCTGGCTGAGTACTTCCTCGAGACATCAACCATCTGTCCGGACAAACGCGATAAGATAACATCCCTGACTCAATTAGCAATTGAGGCCCTGGAGAAACACGATTGGCCCGGAAACGTTCGTGAGCTTAGCAATGTAATCGAAAGGGCGATTCTGCTGGAAACAACGGAAAAGATAGGACTAAGCGGAATTGTAATCGATCCATCTGAATGCAGTCGGGTATCGTGTAGTCCGAAAGCTAACCTTATAAAAGGTTTTTCATTAGCAAAAGCCGAGCGTGAGTTGATTTCCCGGGCTCTGCAGGAAACAGGCTGGCAAAAGACACGAGCCGCCGCTCTTCTTGGTATAACCAGAGCAACTCTTTACGCTAAGGTCAAACAATATAAAATAGAAAAAGATTCTTGTATTGCAAATAACCTCGAAAGCGTTAAAGAAGAGCAAAATGAATTTCCGGCCACATCTTTGTCTAAGTGCCTATCCGAATAACGGTTTGCTATCACTTGTCATGCTGAACCCTTCGACTTCGCTCAGGACAGGCTACGTGAAGCATCTGGGTTGCGAACGGTGATATCAAGCCCAGATTCTTCGGCTTCGCCTCAGAATGACAAACGCTAAAGGAGGGTAATTCGGATAGGCTCTAAGCCTGTAGCGATTTGCTGATAAGGCTATAACCTTCCGGCATTTGTCAGAAAATCGGCCGGTTCGTATAGAATCCTGACATCTCATTTCGATACAAATATTCTGATTTGACACGATAGATTCATTTTTTGTGTTAAATGCCACGAAACACTCCTTATTCCCCACTTATACCAAGACTGGCACAGTTATTGCAGTTCTCTGAAAAAAGAAGTTGTGAAATACGCCCTCATATTTATGGACCGGTTCGAATTTGCCTTTTTGGGCTGTGGGCGAAGTTGGAAGCTATGGCGGCAGAAGAACAAAAAAAAGTTCCCGATGAAGATAATACTTCCGAGGTGCAGTCGGACGGCGAAATATTTACTGACAAAGCTCACGAAGGGAGCCTTAAGGCCGATATAGATCAATCGGATTTAGGAATCCGTGAGGAGCTTTCAGAGTATGAGCTTTTTGCCGGCGATGAGGATTTTTATAACCTCCTGGCAGAGTCCTCCCGGAAGACACCAGTTGAACAGTCTGCCGTCGAACGTCAGGCTCCAAAAGGATTGAACCAGTATAAACGTTTTTCATCTCTTCAGAAAATTCTTGCCGTCAGTATCATTGCTGTCATATCGATGCTTCTGTATATATTGTTTAAATCTCCCTCAGGATCCGTTGCCGGCTCGGCGTCAACGCCCGCCGGCCAGTCGGTGCAGCCGGCCCGGCAAGAGCCCAGTTCCAGTCCATCTGTTACTGATTCCGAACAGGTAATGCAGGCACAAATTCACGAATCAGAACCTATGCTTTTGCCAACACAACCGCTTTCCTTAAAAGTTGCCCGTAACTTTGTGCTGCAAAAGGAATACGACAGGGCTTTTGCCGCGTATAATGCTCTTCGCCAGGCCCTCCCGGCAGGTGAGGAGTTGCTAAAAGATTTTCTGCAGCTAAAAATGGCTTTATGTGCAATGGAAGTTGCTGATTTTGAGCAGGCGAGCCGTTTATTGGCAATGGCCTCTCAGAGCCGTTCGTCTGCTGTAAGGATAGTGGCTAATTATCATCTCTGCCTGCTTGAAATACAAAGAAAACGATTCCTCAGAGCAATGACCAGGGCTTATAACACGATTGCTTTAATCAAGGCTGTTGACTTTGACGATGACTGGGCATTGTCATTCGAATGCGATTGTTCGTTTCTGGTCGCCGAATGTCTGACACGACACATTCTTTTACTTAGCAGCACCGATACGGACCTTCCCGGTGATTTATGGGGCAAGCCTACGGCGTCTTCGGACCCATTTGGCATTTTGAATGAGACAGAACTGCGGAGGTTCCTGAATTCCGGCTCAGAGCATCTGGGCAGGGGATTACTCGATCCTGAGATTCGAAAACTCGAAGAGCAGGGGGGGCTGCCCCGTTGGTCTGTAACCTCTTATGGGGCGCCGATTGAGGAGCTGCTGGCGAAATTTGCTGCCGGCGCAGACCTTGATTTACACTGGGCTTTCAAAGGAGCTTTGGGATCGGATTCAGGAGAAGGTGCTCTGCGGCAAAGGCCGGTCAGTTTATATCTGCCGGCGGCGACATCACAGCAGATTGTCCTGACAGCAGCAGGCTGCGCAGGGTTGCTGGCATATACGGAAGGAGATTCCGGCCGGCAGAAAGTGACTATTTACGATCCGGCCGAATATTCATCTTTGCGGCAGCACATATCTTTTCTGAGTCAGCAGGCTGTTTCGCTTTGGCAAAAATTCGTGCTGACGTTTTACAGCGACCAGCGGCTGGGCAACGCTCATTTTTTAATGGGGCTCCTGCAATCTCAGATAGAGCTGCCGATCGGGGCGATTGCGGAATATAAATTAGTGGCTAATCGTTTTTCGCAAATGTCGCTGGCGCCGTTCGCTTTATTATATTCGAGCAAATTGAAGGCGAGTCTGCGTGACTATCCCGGCGCCCGTGAGGATTTGAAGCAGCTTATCGAGCAGTATCCGGATGTCGAGATTTACGGGCAGGCTTATTTGCGTTTGGCGGATGCCACAATGGAGGCGGGGCTTAACGCTGATGCCGCACAGTTGTATCAAAGGGTATACAATTTTGGCTTATCCGTAGAATCGAAGACTGCTTCCGCCATTGGAGCCGCCTGGTGTTTGTATGAGACAAAAGCGTATGAAGAAGCAGCGAAATGGCTGAATCGATATATCGATTTAGCCGGGGGTGACAAAAACAAAAACTTGTATTCGGCCTATTTTCTGCTGGGTCAGTCCAACCTTGCGTTAGGAAAATATCAGCAGGCCTGTGATGCGTTTGAATATGCGCTGGAAGAGCAGAGTTCGAGGGAGCAATATGTCGAGGCGATCGCATCGTTGGTGAAAGGTCACATAGAACAGGAGAATTTTATCGAGGCGCTTGATACGCTGGAGAGCGTACGTTCGGTTGCATTGTCAAAGGAACAGTCCGTCGAAATGCTGCTGCTCAAATGCAGAATTTTCCGAATGCTGGGGCTTCTTGACACGGCGATTGTATCTCTGCGTGACAGGGCGGAATATATTGCCGAGTCGCAGTTGAACGCGAAAATATCCTTTGAACTTGCTCAGTGTCATATAGCCAAAGGCAATCTGGAAAGCGCCCGCAGCGGCTTAAGTAAAATTCTCAGTACCGTCGAACCCGGACCATTGGCGCAACAAACCGCGATGGTGCTGGCCGATGTATGTCTAAAAATCGGGCGAGGTTCGCAAGCCGTCTCGGTTTGTCTGCAGCTTTTGGAGTCGGATGTGTCCGAGCAGAAAAAACTTCAAATCCTGAGAAT
>DAOVMB010000252.1 GCA_030630905.1 Sedimentisphaerales bacterium | reverse complement strand
TGACAGCCCCATTGTCGCCTGATGGACACCATATACCATCTTTCCGTTTTTGGGGACGTTCCGCATAACAACAAGAATCGCGGCCCATGCCACCTTCAACATCTCTGCTTATCCATCTAACGATATGCCTGCGTTCTGACTCCTGATTTCTGGATTCTGGATTCCCCATTAGTCCAAATTCTCCTGATTGCCAAGGCTATGGACCTTGCCATCGACTATAGTAAAGACCTCGAAACACTCGCCGCATAGATAATCATTCCGCCCGGAACGAAAGATGATGTTCTGATTCTTGCAAAACGGACAGATATCGCCGTCAATAAAGCCGGTGATCTGATGAGGTTTCAACTGTAACAAAATGCCGACTACTGAATGATTATTGATTATTGATAATTGATTATTCATCGCATCGGCCCCCCAGCGCGGTTCGTGTGGACAATGTCATCGGGAACGTTGTAATTGTCTATTTGCGATTTAGTATTTATTATTTTTATTTTTAGCTCATGTTTGGCCGCCAACTTTTTTATTGAACTTTCCAAGCGATCCAGCCGCCATTGGACGATTGTGATTCGCAACGGATACCAGATATATTCAAGAAATAATAGCATTAACCCTGACCCTTTGGACATTGATTATTGATTATTGATGATTGATTATTTAACTGCATTAACTCTGATCTCCAGCAAGCTGAGCGGCTTTGGCTGCGTTGTTTGCCTCTTTGAGTTTGCGGACGATAAAATTGCGGAGCAAGGATGTAGTTGGTATCCCTCGGTTTTCGGGCAAGTTGGCATAAACGTTGGCCTCGGAAATCAGCTCACCATCCGGACCGTTTTTGCTCTTGCGGAAACTAAGCGATGTTATTGTACCATCCATATTCCTACTTCTTTTGCCTTCTGTTTCAATTGCCATTTTGCTTCCCTGCTATTTGTTGTACCCCTTGAAAATCACAAAACCGTATTAACTTGACATTCCTATCATCGGACAAAATAACACTTATAATTAGATAAAGCAAGAGAAAAATCGTGTAAATACGTATAAATTCGTGAAAATAATATATTGCTCTCCATAACCCTATGTTTATACGATACTTAATATGGCTAAAGAATTTCAAGAAAACATGTCAAATCAGCTACAATTAGGTGCTCTGGATAAGGATTTAGTTTTACTTTTCAGAAAACAGACCGAAGAGCGTAAATTCAAAAAGGTCGATGTTCTCAGGATTATGGTTAACTGGTGGCTCGATATGGACATTACTGAGATACTTTTGACCCTGTTGTTAGGAGCCATACTTGTTGCCGGGTGCTCCTCAGTACAATCAACTGTAACTTTCCGAGATCAAAAGATAGTAGTTGGCCAATCAACGGATTCGATTGAAAAACTATTGGGTCAGCCGGATCTGGCTACAAGTGCCAGATTAAGACCGTGGCATCTGAAAGTTAAAAAAATCGACCCCTGGATTATCGAAGGAAGATATACGATTGAATGGGTCTATTGGGATAATCCCGAGTCTCTTTTGCTATGGCTGGAAGGTAACGCCGTGCAAGGCATTTGGTTGGCTGAAACCAAAAGATTAAAATAATCAATAGTTCACCCCGTGAGATAGGCAAAGCCGCCATCTCATGGGGTAAATAGTCAAGAGAAACAGCGGCCGATGTCGAGCCACCGACCGCCGTAATGAAAGGAGTTTGTTGATATTGATTATTTTTTGCCCTGCTATGTTCGTACTCGCCCGGTTGGGCCACCTTTCTCCTGATACTCCAAAATGCGATCCAGCTTGCGGCATATCTCCTGATGATTTTCATCGATTCGCTTGACAATTTCACCGCATCGATCTGTGGATTGCTTCTTGTCCCATAGCTGCTGGATCTGCTCAGCGGTCTCACGCTTGTCCGCATGGCCGATCAGGTGCTTTACAAAGAAACCGTATAGCCCCGTCACCGCCGCAATCAGGATGCCCCAGAGAAATGTCTGTGTCTTTTCGTCCGACATGAGGAACTCCTTATCACGCTGCTTCTTTTGCTAATCCGAGAACTTCGGCCCGGCAGGTCAGGGCACTGCCTTCCGGTGTTGTAATCTCGATACCGAAAGATTCACCGGCGGCGATCTTCGTACACTCGACCGGAGTGGCGTTCGGTATGGGCATGCAAATCAAATAGCCGCTGGTACCGGAGATATTCGTCAATGTCGTATTGCCGAGAAACTCATCGCACGTACCGCCCGTTTTGCCGAATGTCACGACAGCCGTCGTACAAGCTGCGCTGAATTCATCGAGGATAACAAAAGCAGGATAGAAATCCTTTCCGGTCTGGACCGTATAAAGACTCGTTTCGGTATCGGCGGCGGCATTGAGATCGACTGAATTGTCTCCGCTTGCAAGACCGCACGCAGCTCTAAGAACATCCAAAAAACTCATTATGTAACTCCTAAATTGTGATAGATCATATTGTTTCCGCTCTTCAAAAATACATCGTTCGAGAGCACCAGGTTCTCTCGTTTCATAAACTCTTTATCGATAGTTTCCATGTTGCCGTTGATCGCGGAGCCGGAATTTTCGGACCCCTCTTCTGGCATTGCCAGGGTGTAATATGTCGTATAATCAGCCATTTTAAGTGCTCTCTACTAAAATTGAATTTTCCAGTCTCGATCTCCTTGCCCTTCGCGGGATTACTTTAATCACCGCCTTATCGTTTCCACCGAGATCCGTTGCTTTTGTTATGGTTTCGGAGTTCGCTACGGCAATCGACCGCTCGGATATTAAGGCGCCGGCCTCTGTCTCGAACCGCAGCCAGATGTCCTGAAGCTCGGGATCTGCGATATAATTGTTCCACGGCAGGTTCAGCCAATCGCTATAGTTAAAGCCGCTTAACCGCGAGCCGAGGTTCCAGTAGAGCGTTAAGCTGGCGCCGGAATATTCGCCTGAGCCGCCATCGTTTTCATCGGAAGTCAATCGCAAGAGCGAAGCCGCCGCCGGCCTTTGATAGTAGCCCTGGATCGTCACCGAATTAGCGACAGCATCGGTTATGTCCTGTACGCTGCCGGCGTAAAATGGCATTACCTTGAAATACAAGGTCTTGCCAATTTCGTTTTCATCGAAATAATATGTGAAATCCTCGCGCAGCGTGCAGAAAGTCTCGGCCGAGTAATGGGCCGCAGGCTCGGTGCCGAATAGGCCGCGCCTGAGATTGCTTATCCGCCAGATACCGGCGGTGGCTGTTTCCTCGGCCGACTTGAAGGCGATGATCTCGCTGCCGATCCGGGCAAGGTACCGATCGTTCCAGAACTCATCCTCGGTAACCTCGGTCAGCAGGTCCGTTACCGTCCCGATATCGACGAGAATAGATTCGTCTTTGGCCCAGGTCATCGAACCATGGGCGGGCAGGCTGTCCTGAATGGTCCCGGCGCTGTTGGAATTGCCGCCTGTAACGCCGGGCACACTTAATTGGCCAACGTAATTATAAGTGATATCGTCGTAACTACGGGCGACCAGGCCGCCGACGAAAAATGCGTTTGCCGGCATGACCGATAAGTGTATCTGTCGATTAACGATGTCCTCCCTGAAATTGACCGTTACGCCGGCCATTGTCACAACCGGATCGTCCTCGTAAAGATTTGCCTGGGACTGGTAGCTTGCAATGTCGGGATAATGCACGGCCAAATCGTCGACCGCTATAATCTTCAAATCCCGCCCGTTGGCCGCCTCGCTGATTTTTTTAATTCGTACACGCTCGCCGTCGAGCAGCTCACCGTCGGTCAGCGTGACGACATCGTTCTTATCGAGCAGGATCTTCGAAAACGTGACCGAAAAATCGTAGTTGCTTAACCTGTACATCTCATCGATGAACAGCCGCCAGGCAACTCGCTGAGCAAGGTCCTGGTTGCAAATCGCGGTCAATTTGACAATCTTTTTTCTTACACCGGTTTTTCGCTGATCGACAATGTCCTGCGCATATACAAAATCGATAGTGTATTGCTTACTTCGATTAGTGAATCCGACTTCTATGCGGTTGTACGTCTCCGATCGCAGCCTCTTGATAATATTAACGGCGGGACGGCCCTTTTCATGCACAAAATCGTACTGTGTTATTGAGTCCACCGCCGCATCGTTTTTCATGACTCCAAAATGCTGCTTGCCGCCGGACTTGAAACGAATGCCGCCGACGTGGTCTAGGATGTAATCGACCCAGTCGAGCCAGGGCTTCTGAACATTCAGGACAACCGACAACAGCATGTTCTGCGCCGTCCAATAGTCCCGGCAGATGTTTAACGATGTATCATCGATGATCGTAGTGTCGCCGGAGCCGTAGCGAGTGTGCTCGATAATGTCCTCGATGATATCGGCGGGGTTCATATCTTCACCGGTCAGTTGATGCGACCGCAATTCCGGATAGCCCGAATCACCCATATACCAGACATTGTCGAAGTCCCAGCCGTCAAAGATAGACTGAGTCTGCATCTGGGCCGTTGTCTTGCCGGTTATCTCGGAATCGGATAACGGGGCGACGCCGGTGATATCATCATAGGTAGAAACCGTTGTGCCGCCGGGTACAATTGCAGACATATCGAAAGTCATATCCGGCTGAACGGAATAGCCATAAGAAGGGCCATAGAACATACATTTCAAATGACCCTGGAATGGATTGCCCAATTGCTTCATCATTATTTCACCGGTGCCGAATGTCGCATCAACAGCCGATTGAACTGTTGGTTCAGTTGCATCCCAGGCGATCTCACCTGTCGTTTGGCCATCATGGATTATATGGAAATGCCCGTCTGTTGGTGCAGCGGATGAGTGGTGTCCTTGTCTC
>DAOVMB010000410.1 GCA_030630905.1 Sedimentisphaerales bacterium | reverse complement strand
GAGAAAACGTATTTTTGGCGAGTCGATGAGTTTGTTGATGCCGCCAATACGTATACAGGTGATGTCTGGAGCTTTACGACCGCCAAGGCCGGCGGTGGTGTGCGAGGGGACTATTATAAGGGCATGAACTTTGATAATCATGTGCTGACACGCACAGAGTCTCAGATCAACTTCAACTGGGGCGATCCCGGCGGACCTGATCCGGTGGTCGGTGATGATCAATTCTCGGCCAGATGGACCGGTGAAGTAGAGGCGGCATTTACTGAGACCTATACCTTCTACACCAACAGCGATGATGGTATTCGTCTATGGATTGATGGCCAGTTGATCGTTGAGAACTGGACCAATCACTCGGCCACCGAGGACAGGGGAACAATTGACCTTGTGGCCGGTAATACGTATGGCCTCGTCATGGAGTTTTATGAGGACGGCGGTGGTGCAGTAGCGGAGCTGCGCTGGTCGAGTCCATCCACGCCGAAGCAGCTTATTCCGCAGGCGGCTTTATCGCCCCCGATCAAGGCGAGCAGTCCGAGCCCATCAAATAGAGCGACCGGTGCGAAAATGACGCCGATTTTAAGGTGGGGCGCAGGTGATTTCGCCGCTTCGCACGAGGTGTACTTCGGCACCGATGCGGATGCAGTAAAGAACGCCGACAAATCCTCACCCGAGTACAAAGGCACAAAGGCGCTCGGTGATGAGAACTACGATCCGGGCAAGCTCGCCTGGTTTACAGAGTACTTCTGGCGAATCGATGAAGTCAACACTGTCAATTCCGACAGCCCATGGATTGGCAACCTCTGGAGTTTCACGACGGGCGATTTCATCGTTGTGGACGACTTCGAGGACTACGATGCCGGCGATAACCAGATTTGGTACGCGTGGCATGATGGCCTTGGCTACGGCGCGCCGGGAACCGATCCGTACTTTGCCGGCAACGGCACTGGAGCGGCTGTAGGCGACGAAACCACTGCCTCCTATACTGAGGAGACAATAGTACATGGCGGCAGGAAGTCGATGCCTTTGGCCTACGACAACAATAAGCAGGGCTATGCCAAATATTCAGAAACGGAAATGACACTGACTGCCCCGCGTGATTGGACCGAAGAAGGCGTTGCGGAATTGTCGCTGTGGTTCAGAGGCATAGCCAGCAACGCTGCCGAGACGCTTTATGTAGCGGTTTCAAACAGTGCCGGAGCGCCTGCTGTGGTAGTCCACGATGATCCGGCCGCGGCAACGATAGATACATGGACGGAGTGGGTTATTCCACTTCAGGCTTTTGCCGATCAGGGCATAGTCCTGACCAACGTTGACAGGATTGCGATTGGCCTGGGAATCCAGGGTAACATGACAATCCCCGGCGGTTCGGGTAAGATGTTCTTTGATGATATCCGGCTGTACAGGCCGAGAGAAACTGCCGAAGAATAAACGCCGTTCTTCCCGGAATCGGAATTTGGATTAGTTCGGGGCTTATACGGGCTTCTTAAGAAAACCGGCCGTGGATTCCATAATTCGAGCCTGTAGCTGCCTGCTCTGCTTCTTAACGTTTTGGGTCCGGAGGTCATGGAGGTTGGCCATGCAGAATCTGCAGCCGACCGTGTTGACGTGGAAATCGACGTACTTGTGCCATTTATTGTCAAGAGTGCCAAGAAGATACGCCCCGATAGTGCTTCGTTTTGGACAACTGAATCTTTGTAATTTCCAGACATCCGTCAAGAGGTTTTCAAAATCTTCCGACGAAGGCCCGACAGGGATGCGGGACGCCTCGATACGCTTGCGAATCTGTTTCAGGCTGCGATGCTTGATCAGGGCGATGGCCTTTTCTTTCAGACCCATGATTTTGGCAACATCCTTGTTGGAAAGATGGCAGTAGAACAACAGTTCCGTAATCTGCAAATCGCGGAAGTTCAGCGAGCTTTTGAATCCATCGACCAGTTCGGACAAGGCATCGGTAAGTGTGTGTTTTTGCAGCTCGTATTTTTCGTCGGCCCTGACATACCAACTCGCGGTCTGAGCCGGGCCGGCTACATCTGCAAACGGATCCAGCGCCTTATCATCGCTTTGAGTTTCGTACGTATCCTGAATCAGGCAGACGTGCTTCGATTGCCGGCTGCGATATGTGTCGATAATCTTGCGTCTAAGCAGTGCGAAGAGATATGTTTCGAGGGCACATTCACCTCGATAATTTTGCAGGCTCTTTACAAAAGCGATGAATGTTTCCTGGACGGCGTCTTCGGCGTCGGCGGACTGATGGAGTTTGGCCCGGGCAAAACTCAACAATCGACCTCTATAGCGGTCGACAAACTCCGACCATGCTTGTGTGTTGCCCCGGCGTATCTTGTCTAATAAGTATTGCTCTGCCTTTGTAACTCTGCTCATATTCGTTTTCATGCCAAGGTATATTATAGAAAACCTTAGCTATACGAGAAGAAGAATTATCACAACGAAGGCAAAAACGATCCCTGCAATTCGCAAAGACCACACGTAGTAGCCTTTCGTTGCAGCATTGAGAAAAGCATAAACTACAGTTATCAGCACAATGAGCCCAAAAATGGAAAAGAACATTCTCGCAAAGCCTGTTTTCCTGGCTCGTGCAATAATGGCTTTTCGCTGGGCCAGATTTTTAAGTTTCTTAGCAGAAGCATCGACCAGGAGCGCCTGTCTCCAAATCTTTCCGGCTGTACCTTCGAAACTCTGCACGAATCGATCCAGGATGAAATTTCCTTCGAGGATATCGGTAGAATTCGCCGGCTTGGCGAAAGAAACCGGAACTCCGGATCGTCGCGGCGAGGCATGGCCAAGCATATCAGCAACCTGAGTGCATGCATTTTGGACGGCCTGTTGGTTGGCTTCGGCTTCGGTCATGCAGCTCTCTGCCGATTTGGCGATTACAAATCGACTGTTCGGCCTGGTATTCAGGAAGCCGGAGAAATCCTCAACCCAGGGTTTGTCCACAAACTCGGTTCTCATACTTGCCTGCTTGTCCCCGGCAAGAACGCTTGCCTGGATAGTGCCGGTAGCCATCTAGTTCTCTGACCCGCTCAACCAGGGGGCTGCATGGGTCTGAACCTTCACGATATCTATGCGAATGCCGACTTCATCCGGCTGCACAGCTACGGTTTCGGGAGCGATAGTCCAGTTAGCATCAGGAAACGTGCGGGTGATTGCCCTTCCAAACTCCTCGACGAGCCCACGGTCGTGAGCGCCCTGGAAAAGGATGATACCGCTCGGCGAAGCCTCACCAAAGACCTGCCGGACCGGTTTGCCGATATGCAGGCCGAGAGAACGTACGGCAGAGAGTTTGGAAGGATATACATTCGCTTCAAACTCGTCTTCGATTCCCGGCAGCCAAATAGCGGTTGTAGCCTCTTGCGATGGAGGTAACGTTGATCCCATGGAGATTTCCGTGTGATGGCTTACGTAGCGCTTCGCTGGAAT
>DAOVMB010000344.1 GCA_030630905.1 Sedimentisphaerales bacterium | reverse complement strand
TCGATCAACTGAAGAATCACGCAGAGCAGGAAGTGACGCTCTCCGGCTGGCTTTACAACAGCCGGGGAAGCGGGAAGGTGCAGTTTCTGATAATCCGAGACGGGACGGGGCTTTGCCAGTGTATCGTTGAGAAAGGCAAAGTCTCCGATGAGCTTTTTGAGCAGTTGAAGCGTCTCGGGCAGGAATCGTCGCTGGCCGTTACCGGGCTTGTGCGGGCCGATGAGCGGAGCGTGGGTGGGTATGAGTTAGCGGTTACAGATGCGAAAATAATTGCGCCGGCGACCGATTATCCGATTACGCCGAAGTCGCATGGCATCGATTTTCTGCTCAAGAACCGCCACCTGCACTTGCGTTCGCAGAGCCAGTGGTGCATCGGGAAAATCCGGCATACGGTAATCGACGCTATCAGAAGTTTCTTCAACGATAACGGTTTTACGCTGATCGATACCCCCATACTCACAGCCACGGCGGGCGAAGAGGAGCAGTCGCTCTTCGAGGTCGATTATTTCGGAAGCCCCCTGTACCTGACGCAGACCGGGCAGTTGCATCTGGAAGCGGCGGCGATGAGTTTCGGCAAAGTCTATTGCTTCGGGCCGACCTTCAGGGCGGAAAAGAGCAAGACCCGGAGGCACTTGACCGAGTTCTGGATGGTTGAGCCGGAGGTCGCCTTTATCGAACTGGATGGACTGCTGGAATTGGCCGAGAATTTTGTATCCTCGATAGTCGCCCGGGTCCTGCAGGATAATAAAAGCCAGCTCGAAACCCTCGGCGCCGATATCCCGGCACTTCAAAAGATCAAACCACCCTTCTATCGGCTCACTTATATCGAGGCCGGTAAGATTTTGACAAGCCAAAAGGCGAAGGATTTTCTCGCCGGGCAGTTGGAAGATCTGAAAAATCAAAAGCAGCAAATCGAAAGCAGAATTACCCAACTCGAAGAAGAGCAGAAAGGCCAGATAAAACAATGGAAGCGGGACAAGAACGCCGCGGAGCTTATCGAGCTGCGCTCGGAGCTGGCCGAAGTTGAGACGAAGATCGAAAATAATCCGAAACACGCTCAACTGGCCGCCGATTTTCGCTGGGGCAAAGACCTCGGCGGCTCGGATGAAACCATCATCTCGCAAATGCACGATAAACCGATCTTTGTCACGCACTATCCGAAGCTGGCCAAGGCCTTTTACATGAAGACCGACAGGGACAATGAGGACGTAGTTTTGAACTTCGACTGCCTTGCTCCCGCCGGTTTCGGCGAAATCATCGGGGGATCAGTCAGAGAAGACGACCACGACCGGCTGGTTGCACGAATCAAGCAGCAGGATCTCAAGAGCGAAAACTACAATTGGTATCTGGAATTGCGAAAGTACGGCTCTGTCCCGCACGGCGGCTTTGGCCTCGGCGTCGAAAGGACCGTCGCATGGCTCACGGGCCAAAAGCACATCCGCCAGTGCATCCCATTCCCCAGAATGATGGACAAGGTGTATATTTGAGCATAAATCCCACGTAACACCTGGGGAAAAAGAAATATTTTTATAACTTTACTGACTCTTACATAAGTGTAGTTTGAGATAAATATATGATACTTGTCATTCTGAGCGCAGCGAAGAATCTCACACCAACAACTTGGAATAATCCCTTTTCTAATCCCAGATGCTTCACTTCATTCAGCATGACAACTCAAAACTCGGTCATATTGAGTATTTTGACGTTATATTATTATGGCTACGTGGACGATACAAAAGCTCCTGAATTGGACTGCCGAATATCTTACGAATAAGGGCATTGATTCTCCAAGACTAAGCGCTGAGTTGCTGCTGTCTCACGCATTGGGACTCAAGCGGATCGAGTTGTATACGCAATTCGACAGGCAGGTGCCCCAGCAACAATTGGACCTGCTTCACGGCCTGGTAAAACGTGCCGGCCTGCACGAACCGGTTGCGCACCTGACCGGAAAAACCGAGTTCTATTCGCTTGAGCTTGAAATAACCGGCGATTGCCTGATCCCCCGGCCGGAAACCGAACTGCTCGTCCAGAGGGCGATAGAATTTTTGCGAACACGCTCCGGCATTCAATACGTCTGCGATTTGTGCACCGGCAGTGGTTGTATCGCGGTCGCAATTGCCAAAAACATCCCGGATGCACGCGTTACCGCAACGGACATATCCGCCGCCGCCCTTGCAGTCGCCGCTCGAAACATTGAAAAGCATCGGCTCAAAGAGCATGTCAGGTTGCTGTGCGGCGACTTATTCGAGCCTCTCATCAAACAATTGGACGTGAACCAATTCGATTTGATTGCCTGCAATCCTCCCTATGTGAGCACCGCCGAGTATGAAAATCTTGATAAAAACGTGAAAGATTACGAGCCGGAATCGGCCCTGCTCGCGGGAGCCGATGGCATGGATGTTTACCGAAGGATCATCGAGAAAGTAGATGAATTATTAAAGCCCGGTGCCGCACTAATGCTGGAAATCGGTTTTGCGCAGGGGCCTGCTGTCAGAGAGATGCTCGAAGAAAGCAGGTCCTTTGCTCAAATCAAGATCGAAAAAGACCTCCACGACAACGACCGCATTGTTTCCGCGACGAAAATGTCGTCCTAAATTAACCATGCAATTTACACCATTTACCTTTAAACGGCCCACACTCTCCATGTTATCGAATGCACATATTTAATACATATCCATATTAAGTATATAGGCAATAAAAAAGCCAGATCCTAGAAAAACAGAATCTGGCTTCGGAGGAGGGTGATGAAAAGCTGATAATAGCGCGACCCAAAAACTCCTTTTATTCGGTTTTAATCTTCCCTAATTATCTAATCGAACAAATAACAAAATTTTCTTTAAAGAAAAAGTGTAAAATTAACAAAAAGCTACACTTTATTTATCATAAATCAAAGCTTAAATCATAGAAATTCCCAAATAATTGTTATTTTTTCTAAAAAATATCCATATACAACCAAATATCCCAATTAGATTACGCTTGATAAATTTACTTTGTTCCAATATTTTAACTATCTGTCTGTTATTTCTTTGGCACATATTTACCTGAAAGAATGATTATGAATACCCGGATTACGATTTCGGAGCTGCTTACCGCCAAGCGTCAGAACCGAAAAATCGCCGCAATAAGCTGTTACGATTACAATACGGCGAAGCTTATATCTCAGACCGGCGTTCAGATGATACTGGTCGGCGACTCTGCTGCGCAGGCCGTGCTCGGATTCGATACAACCCTGCCTGCAACGATGGATTTTATGGTTACCATAACCGCCGCCGTCCGGCGAGGGGCACCAAATGTTTTTTTGGTTGCCGATATGCCGTTTTTGTCTTATCAGGTCGGAATACCCGATGCGATAAAAAACGCCGGCCGGTTCGTTAGCCAGACAGGGGCACAAATGGTTAAAATCGAAGCCGCCAGCCCGTACCTCGATGTGATCAAAGCAATCAGTGATGCGGGCATAGCCGTGATGGCACACATCGGCATTAGGCCGCAAAGCATCAGCAAGATTGGTCGTTTCAAGGCTGAAGCAACCACGGCAGAAATGGCCGCTGAACTGATAAGTCTTGCCGAGCAAATGATAAACAACGGCGCCAGCTCGCTGCTGATCGAAGGGACCGCCGCCGAGGTGGCCAAGATAATCACCAAACGCTACGATGTGCCGGTGATAAGCTGTGGTTCGGGGCCGGACTGTGACGGGCAGATTTTGATTGCACCCGATATTTTAGGGCTGACACAGGGACCGAGTCCGAAGTTCGCAAAGAGTTACGACAATTTGGCCGAGAGTACAATTAAGGCGTTTAACGCCTACGCCGATGAAGTGGAAAAAGGCCGGTTCCCCGACACGGGTCACAGTTACCACATGAAATCGGGCGAGTTCGAGCGGCTGCAGAAATTGCTTAACGGCAGACTTTAAGAATACGGCAACTCCAGCCCTTATAGATCTAAAGTCTCTTGTCCGGCCACGGCTCAAAAGGTACTATCAATAATAAAAGCGAACAATAGTATTACCGGTAAAGCGTTAACTAAGATTTTCCATTTACACTTCACGTAAGCACTCCTTAATTCCGAATTCCGGTGCCACCATACTTAATTCCAGCCG
>DAOVMB010000135.1 GCA_030630905.1 Sedimentisphaerales bacterium | reverse complement strand
GGCGAAGCTGCCCCGGCCGTCCGGTTCGCCTCGGCTGGTGAAAACAGCCACCAACACCAGCAGTATGCACATATTTAAGATGAGCCGGTACACCGAGCATGTCAAAATCAGCTCTTCTTCTTTTTCCGAAAGCCGTTCGGTGAGATATTTTGAATCCTCTTTCTTGATGGCCGCTTTGAATGCTTCCTGCAATTTGACGTGTGAAAATATTCGCAAAGCGACGGCGTTGACGGAAAAGAACAATGAGCCGCCGGCGAAAAGGCAAACTAACAAAACCGCCCAACCAGCGTAATTCACTTTATGATACCCTTTCAGTTATTTTGACGCACAGGTTCTACGTTCCCTGTGCTCTAATGTTCTTTTGGTCTTGTATCTTTATTATATACCAGGCCGTAGCCAAATTCCTGCAAAATTTCATCCTCGGTCTCGTGCATTTTCCGGGCCTGGATTTGCGCCGAATCGTCGAATCCAAGGTTGTGCAGCAAACCGTGCGTGATGTACAGGGCCAGTTCGGCTTCGCACGAATGGCCCCGCAGATTTGCCTGCCTGACGGCCATCTCTCCGTTGACGACCAGATCAAATATTTTCGACCTCTTTTCATCATCGGACAAATCGAAGCTCAAACAATCGGTGGCAGCTTTGCTGTTCAGAAACTGCCTGTTCAATTCCCGGATTTCATTATCATCGACTATGGCGATGCTGATCTCGTATCTTGTATCTTGTGGTTCGTGCCTCGCAAAACGATTGCAGACGGCCTTTGCTAATTTTCTTATCTTAAGTGGAGATATATCTATATCTTTGAACTTTTTCGTGATTACAATGACTATATCTCGGTCTTGTTTGGAAGAAGCCATGATTGTTAATTATTTTTTTTCTCGCGCTGCTCGGTTTGAGAATCTGTTTCCGGGGGTTCATCCGGCGGTTTTGGATATGCGATTCGTCCGTGATAATGTGCCGCGAGAGTTTTTGATATGCTTGCCTCGATCTGACTAAGTTCCCGCAGAGACATGTCACATTCGTCGAATTGGCCGTCCTGCAAACGTTTCATTGCCATATTGTGCACGACCGCATCTATTTTAGTCGGTGTTACTTCAGGCAGGCTTCTGACGGCACTTTCTACAGTATCGGCCAACATAACAATCGCAGCTTCTTTTATTCGCGGTTTCGGGCCGGGATACCTGAATTCACTCTCGGAAGGAGCCTCGGCGGTTTTTCCTTTTGAGTTTTTCGTTTTTTGTTTTTTAGCCTCGTTGTAGAAATGTTCGATCAATGTTGTGCCGTGGTGTGTTTCGATAAATTGTCGAATCACGCTGGGCAGGCCGTATTCCTTGGCCATTTCTATCCCGTCTTTGACGTGACCCACGATAATTAAATGACTCATTGTCGGCGCGAGTTCTTTGTGCCTGCTGGCTGAGCCGAGTTCATTTTCAATGAAATAGCCGGCCTTATTGATTTTACCGATATCGTGGTAATAGGCGCCTACCCTGCACAAGAGACCGTTGCGTCCGATTGCTTCGGCGGCGGCCTCGGCAATAGAGCCTATTAACAGACTATGACTGAATGTGCCGGGTGCTTCCATATGAAGCCGTTTCAACAACCGCTGGTTGGCATCGCTATAGTCCAGCAGCGTCATACTCGTTGCTATGCGAAAGGCTTTTTCGATAAGCGGCAGCAAACCTTGAATGAGCACGCCGACCACAAGCGTAATGCCCGCGTGAAGGGCGGAGTCCCTGACAATATTAGCAGTGTTGAGGTCTTGGGATAAAAAGTTCAGAGCGGCTGCTGTTATGAACACTATTACCGCCGCCAGCGTGCTGACCTGGAGCAATTTAATTCTCGTGCGGATTTCTTTCAGGCAAAAACAGCAGGTAGTTGCACCGGCGGCCATTGTCAAAAACAGATAGAAATTCGTCAGTTGAGATTCTATCGGCTCTACGACGAGACAGGCAAAAAGGCAATAGAAGATACTCATACCTATTGCGAAACGCTGGTCGTAGGCGATTGTCATAATGATTGCCGTTGTGACGGCGGTTGCAGTAGCCCAAAAGGTTAGCCCGGTTGATAAAACGCCGAGTTTGGTTGTGACTAATAATAAGATAAATAAACCGATAAGCACTAACGCCCTGGCGTGGTTTTTTGTTATTCGCTTTTGGAAGTGTTGGATATATAAAGCGCCGGCCAAGGTAATCAAAACAACTATAACAGCTATTGGTATTACCTGGAGAATGCCGGCTTGCGGGATAGATAAAATGAGGGTGCAGAGGACTACGAAAAGCAGCCATATCAGGATCGAGATTAAAGAATCAGTGTTGGCGAGCCGGCTTATTCGTGAAAAACGCTCGGCGGATATGTTCTTGCGAACCTGATTTCGCCTCGGACTTGTTTTCTTCCAAAATACCATCTGTCTATCCTGTACGTATTAACGGCTAATCGGCTTTAGCTCTTTTTTTATAAGCCTGCACAATATTTTGAACCAGTCGATGCCGCACTATATCGGCCTGGTTTAATTCCGTGTAACCTATGCCTTTGATTCGTCGCAGCGTTTCAATGGCTTCGATCATTCCGCTTTTCTGTCCGGTTTCCAGATCGATTTGTGTTATGTCACCTGTTATTATCATTTTCGAGCCGTTCCCCAGTCTCGTCAGGACCATCAGCATCTGTAATGCCGAGGTATTTTGGGCTTCGTCACAGATGATGACGGCTTCGTTTAACGTCCGGCCGCGCATAAAGGCGAGTGGAATTATCTCGATTATATCCAGCTCTACAAATTTCTTCATTTGCGTAAAATCCATCATGTCTTCGAGAGCGTCAAACAGGGGACGAAGATATGGATTTACTTTTGCCTGCAAATCGCCCGGCAGAAAGCCGAGTTTCTCGCCGGCCTCGACAGCCGGCCGCGCAAGGACGATTCTCCTGATCTGTTTTTTCTTCAGCATTGAGACGGCAACTGCGACCGCCAGATATGTTTTGCCGGTTCCCGCCGGCCCTATACAAAAGGTAAGGTCGTTGTCTAACATCGTTTCGATATACTTTAGCTGTCCCTTTGTGGTCGGCTCGATGACCTTTTTATGCGAATAGACGCTAATGGCCTTGGCGGTATCGAGAGGTTTGTGTGAATCCAGGCGCTTGATAAAGGAGGTTACATCCTCGGCGGTGAGAGAGCGATGTTTGATAAGCTGTTTTTGCATTTTGCCGACAATCTCGGCGGCTTTTTTCACATTGTCTTCTTTGCCGGTTATCATTAACCTGCTCTGGCGGGCGGTAATCTGCACGTCGAGTGATTGGCGCAAAAGCCGAAGGTAACTGTCGGCGGGGCCGAACAATTCAAGTTGCTTATCGGTCGAATCAAATTGTATCGTGACTTCCAAAGCTCTGCTCTGTTAAGAGCTCCACATAAAGAATAAATATGCCAGCGGCGCCGCAACGAGAGGCGAATCTACGATGTCCAGTACGCCGCCGAAGCCGGGCACCTTGCTTGCCGAATCTTTCTGCTCGGCGTCTCGTTTTATCATAGACTCGGCCAAATCGCCTAATTGGCCGATAAACGCAAAACCAAGGCCAAATATTGCCGCCGGCCACCAAAGCATTATATCACAAATTAACGCAAAACCAATAGCAACAATTATCGCTGCTGCAACGGCGCCGCCCATTCCTTCCCATGTTTTTCCGGGGCTGATTATAGGGGAAAATTTGTGTTTACCGAACAGGGTCCCGATCGAGTAAGCACCTATGTCAGCGGATTTTACGACAAAAACGAACATTAGCAAAGGCCAGAGTCCGAATTCTATTCGAATTGCTACACAAAAACTGCTGAGAAGTCCCAGGTACAAAATCGAAAAATAATTCGCCCCGCAATTGGCTAAAACGCCCGAAGTCCCGTGGGTTTTATATTGGTATAAAAGCAATGCCAACAGCACGAAAGCCGATAGAAGACTGAGATAAGTTCCCGGCTGAAAATCTACAAGCTGCTGCATATACCGGGATGTGGCGAATAAAATCGAGGCGGTAATCGAAACGGGGAGAAAAATCTTCAAATTTTTTGCCGCCGCGAGTTTCGACAGCTCGAATTGTGCCGGGATTATCAGCAGGGCAACGAGAATACAAAGAACCGTTCCCTGCACCGGTTTATCGTCGGCTAAAGTTGTAAGAGAGCCATCCATCCAGCCATCGAAAATGACGGCTGCGGTAAAGAACAGCGTCATCAATGTTCCAAAAAATAACCTGTATCTGAGCATTTTAATTCGTACGAGCGCTTTGCAAAAGTCGGCTTTATATTTTTGAGCTTGTTGTTTATCAGCTATGGTTTCGTTTAGATAGTTCCAAAACGTCGTTTTCTTGAAGCATAGGCCAGGATTGCCTTTTCGACGGAAGTTTTTGTGAAATCCGGCCAAAGCGTTTTCGTAACATAGAATTCACTATATGAAATCTGCCAGAGCAGAAAGTTGCTGATTCTCATTTCGTTTGCCGTGCGGACCAACAAGTCCGGCTCGCCCAGATTGCTCGCGTACAGATTTTGGCTTATGCACTGTTCATCGATATCTTTCAGGCGAAGTTTGCCCTTTTTATATTCTTGTGCGATCTTCCGGGTCGCATCCACGATTTCCGTCCTGCCGCTGTAATTCAACGCCAGGGCAAGTATCATGCCGGTATTGGCGGATGTCTCCTTCATTGTATCTGTAAGGTCATTTAGTACCGGTGCTGGAAGTCCATCTCTGCGACCAAGGTGAATTAACTTTACATTGTTTTTCATCAGGACAGGCCGGATATCGACAAGATATTCGGAATGGATGTGCATAAGAGCGTTGATTTCAGATTTGGGTCTGTTCCAGTTCTCTGTACTGAAAGAATACAATGTCAGAGATTCGATGCCCAAATCGACGCAAAATAAAGCTATTCTTTCAATTATTTTTGCGCCCTGGCGGTGTCCCATGACTCGCGGCAGTAATTTACGCTTTGCCCACCGGCCGTTGCCGTCCATAATGATTGCGATGTGATGGGGTATCTGTTCGGGCTTCAAACCAAGTCGTTTTGCGGTTTTCCTGAGTTTCTGTTCAAAAGTTTCCATAACCGGCAGCTTGTAGCATTAGGTTCATATTATCGTTAGAGATGAACGCTATTGTCTGAATATTGTCTGACTTCGTTTTGGCCCGACGCCGACGAATGTTATCGGTTTGCCTATGAGTTCCTCGATTCGGCGAACGTAATTTTGGGCATCCACAGGTAAGTCCTGAAAATCGTTTACTTCTGTCAGGTCCTCGCTCCAGCCCGGCACTGTTTCATAAACGGGCTTGGCCAGAGAAAGTCTGGCCTCGTTTGCCGGGAAGAAAGTCGTCTCTTCTCCATTGATTTTATATGCTTTGCAAATCTTCAGTTCCTCCAGGCCGCTGAGCGTATCGAGATGCATCAGCGCGACTTCGTCTATGCCGCCGATGGTTACGCCGTAGGCTACGGCCACGGCATCGAACCAGCCGCATCGGCGGGGGCGGCCGGTCGTGGTGCCGTACTCATTGCCCTTGTCGCGGATATATTGGCCTGTTTCGTTGTCTTGCTCGGCAGGGAAAGGCCCGGCGCCGACCCTCGTTGTGTAGGCCTTGATTACACCGATGAATTTATCGACGAATTTGGCCGGTACGCCGCAGCCTGCCGGCATGCCGAGTGAAGTTGAGTTCGAACTGGTCACAAACGGAAAAGTGCCGTGGTCCAGATCGAGCAGCGAGCCTTGGGCCCCTTCGAAAAGGATGGATTTGCCGCCGGCAATTGATTTGTGCAGAAATTCGGTCGTATCTATCGTGAAGGGCAGGAGCTTAGCGGCATAGATTTTACACTTTTCGAAGATTTCATCGGCACCTATCGACTCAGCGTTATAAAGGGCTGCGAATATTTTGTTCTTGTACGCGACGATCGTTTGCAGTTTGGCTTCGAGCGCCTCGGTGTCCCTTAAATCGCCCATTCGGACAGTATAGCTTCTGCCGACCTTGTCTGCATAACAAGGGCCGATACCTCTAATAGTAGTGCCGAGCTTGTTTTTGGCGAGCGACTCTTCGCGTAATTGGTCCTCTTGTTTGTGATAATCCAGGACAACGTGGGCATTTTCACTGATCAGGAGCCGGCCATCGAGCGAAATATCTTTCTCGGCGAGTGTGTTAATTCCCTTTATCAGCACATCCGGGTCAACTACGACACCATTTGAAATAACGCAGATAGTATCCGGCCGAACCGAACCGCTGGGTAGAAGATGCAGGGCGAAACGGCTGTCACCTACGATAACGGTGTGGCCTGCATTTGCGCCGCCCCCGTATCGTACAACGATATCACTGTGCTCGGCGAGAATATCGACAACCTTGCCTTTGCCTTCGTCGCCCCACTGTAATCCGACAACGCAATAGTTCATTTGTATCTATTCCTTCTCATAGTATGCCTAATCTTTATTTTGCAAGAGTTCAAGTCTTACTTTATTAATATTCGTCAGTCCACAGGACGTCTTACGGCGGATTCACGAGAACTGCCACGGGTAGAATATCAAATCTGTCTTAAAAATTCAAGCTTTCCGTTTGCTTCGCAAAGAAACTTGTAGATTATGAAACCGCTGATGAACGCGGATTTGCCCCGTGAGATGACGGTTTTGCCTATCTCATGGGGTAAACGCGGATTTGGTTACACCACGAAGGGCATTGAGAACCACGAAGCATGCCCTGAGCAAAGCCGAACGGGAAGGATAATATGAAATAATC
>DAOVMB010000182.1 GCA_030630905.1 Sedimentisphaerales bacterium | reverse complement strand
ATTGGCCGGTGAGGATTGATGCGCGGCTCGGCGAGCATAGCGATGTGCTGACGAACGCATTGGCCAGGTGAGCGCCCTGCTGCGCCATGCGGTCCATGTTCGGCGTCTCTAAGAAAGCCGGCGAGTCCTTCATAAATCCCATAAAGTCGTAGCGATGATCGTCGCTGAGCACCAGAACAATATTCCTCTTCGCAGTTTTGCCGTTCTGCCCGGCCCATAGAGAACGTGCAGCAGCACCGGCAAAAGCCAACGTCGCCGCACTGTGGCATGTCGATCTGAGAAAATCTCGCCGGCTGCAAAAGGTCTGTCGTGAATTACCTTGAACTGTCATATAACTCGCCTCCTGCTGAAAGAGCTTGAATTCCCCTGGGGCTATTGACTCGAAACGTTAATTCTGGGCCGTCTGATGATTTAAGCGTCTAAACCCGCATCCCGGAGACGGACGCTTCGAATACTAAAGTATCATCAACGATTCCCTGGACACTTGTTGTAACGAGGCTCGCCCGCTTTCTTCGCTTATATTTTGTAATGTGGCCAAGCAGATATAGCCTTTTGCCCGGTTCGATTATAGAGCGGAACTTCGCTGATCCTATGCCGGAAAAGCCGATAAATCCTTGCTCTTGAAAAACCTGCTTAGTAAAGAAGCTCGCAAGCTGGGCCGCTGCCTCTACCATGATCACGCCGGGCATCAGAGGTCTGTCTGGAATATGGCCTCGAACCCAGAATTCTTTTTCTGTCACATCCTTATAGCCCAGGACAAGGGCTTTTTCCTTGTCGTACCAAAGAATGCCGTCGAGTTGCTGCATTTCAAATCGCTGTGGATTAACTTTGCAGATTGCTTCCTTGTCAAAGACAGGTTCTGCTTCAAGGTCTATCTGAGATAAATCAAACAATAATGGAGGCGGCATTGTTGTTCCCGAAAAAACTCCGCTACAGTAATGTGTACTACTCTACTTCTACTACTGTTTGTACACAATACTCCAATACGTATAGCGCATCGCGCAAGACACTACACGCTAAACACAATAAAAACAAGTGTTTACAAGTACTTATGATGTTTTATTGAGCTGATCTGATTTCAAGAACGCGATTGCGAACAAGCTGTGAAGCCTGCTTGATTTTCTGCATTTGCTTGCGAACTCGCGTTCCTGCTGCCTTATTACCACCTTCGGCTTTGCTGATGTCAGCCTCAATTTCAGCGACCAGCACTTTAAGATCTTCGTACTCTTGCATTAAAATAACCTCCACTTTGTGGATTAAAATTTACTCAGAACAGGTTAAAAAACATTAGAAACTTAACGATGCAAAAGTGTTTTGTCAAAGAAAAATGCCCTTTTTACAAAAAAAATCAATATTTTTTTGCCGGTCATGTTGAGAGTTTTTTGGTCAGTTCGGCGATTCTCCGGCCTCGGCGTATACATTGCCGCTTAACTCTGTCATCGGGCTTGCCGATGGAAACCGGCCCATAGTGGTCACCCTGCGGATCACCCTGAACGACACAGCCGGCGATAAGCATCGCTTCGATTATACCGATGATCGTGGTTTCATTGCCGCCCCCGATATTTGCCGAGCTTGAAAATGCTGCTCCAATTTTGCCGTCGAGTTTACCGTGAAAACTGACTGTGTCGTCGAATAGCTGCTTAATCGGTCCTGCCATATGGCCATAATAAGTTGGTGAGCCGACAACTATCGCATCGTAATTCAGCAGATCCCGGGCCTCTACATCGTTTACGGATTTGCATTCGGCCTGCAGGCCTGCCTCATTCATTGCCTTGGCTATTATCTCCGCCATTTCTTTTGTATTACCGCTTCTTGAATAATAGATCACTATTGCCTTTGCCATTTTTGCTCCTTTTTTCTTATCGATTTTGTTCGGGAAGCAGATATATCACTTAAACAAATATAATTGACCGTAGAACCGCCTAAAAGGTCTTTATTTTACAATCATACACCGGGCGGAAATATAATTCCATAGTTACATTTCGAACTTAGCTGTCAGGGTTTTAGATCAACAAGGTTTGATATTCTGTCTTTCTAAATGGAATTTCTGCTCTGATGGGTATAATTCGAGGTACAAAGCAAGTCGCTAAAATCACAGATTCCTGATATCGCCCTTTTATCAGGTTTTTCAGTTTTCCGCTCGGCGGCGCAGATAAGGGAGCTTTTCCGGCAGAGGTACATTGTTGCCGAACTTATCCTCGCCGTATCCGGATTCCGCTAATAGTTTGATATCGGCCAGCACTCGCTTATCGCCAATAAACTTAACGGTCATTTTAGTATCCACGTCGATCTTACCCATCGCCAGCAGCCTGGCCATCTCGTCAACAACCATCTCCAGCAGCGTACCTTCTTTTCGGGCGGACTCTTCAGGCAACTGCAGGGGTTGTTCGTAAAGAATGAGTTTGCTTTGCCCGGCTAACGTCAGCACGACTTCCCGAACGACGGCATTGAAGTCGCTTCCATTATCCTGTTTCCGGTCAAGCTTGAGACGGACGATTTCCTCGGCAAGCCATTTACGTTTTTGTGCATTGATTGTTTCGTTTGCCCTGAACAATCCGAGCGGCGAACTTGCATCATAGACCTCATCGTCCAGCTCCATCTGAACCTCGCTGCCGTAATGCAGGATAAGCTTGGCGATCAGTGTGGATGGGCGAACGTGGAATCCGCGATAAGGAGGCACGGAGACCTCGATCTCGCCGATTTCAGCATATCGATTGAGCATCTCATGGCAAAGGTGTTCGGCGCAGCCGATATAGAGGTTAATGTGGGTAACCGAGTACCTCATCAGGACATCCAGCAGCGCATCGGCCTTGACTACCGGCTCCTGCCTGCCCGGCGAGTTGCATGGCTGCTTATTCACGTGCCGTTCATAGTGGTGAACGAACAAAGTTGCCGTCCTGAGCAAATGAAATACTACACTTATGTGCCCTCTGAGAATAGGTAAATCAGTATCAAGCTGGGCGGCTTCCGTGCCCGAAACGTACGTGTCAAATAGTGACTGAAGGTTATGGAATCGAAGCTCGATACTCCGTAACTTTTCCTCACTAACCGAGTCCCGGACATAAGAAGCGAATTCTTCGGGTTTAACCCGGCCGGCAGCGCGAACATCTTCACTATCGACAGCCAGGTTTAATAAGGCGGTGGTCAGGAGAGTTACCGTTTCGGCAACTGCTTCGATTTTGCGCGTTTGGCATTGGTGTGGCAGGCAGCCGGGAGGGAGTTCTTCGGTATAAGATTCCTCACGCAACCTCTTTGGTGGTACCGGCAAACCGAGCGATTCGGCTTTGGTGAGTATTTGGCTTGCGGCTTGCTGAAGCACATTGACCGTGAATTCAAGCGTTTCCTCCGTCGCTTTGGCAAAATCCTGTTCGATCGGCAACAGACGATATGCGGGCAATGAGTGTCGGATATGGAGCAGTTCGTAGCACACATCGGAAAAGTGCTTAATTGCCGCCGTTAGCGACCTGAACGCACACCATTGGCAGTTGCTGCCTGCTCCGTACGCGTCGAGAAGCTCTTCAAGCTGCGTTGATTGCGATAGCAGATCGCCTATCAACGGACGTATCATAATTTCTTTAGTCGATTGGTATTGGGATATATGCTTGGCAAGACCCAGTAAGGTCATAGCACGTTTTGCGATTAGCTTTCGAAAATCCTTATCTGTCATGACTGCTGCTGAAACCATATTTGTTTACTATTTCTTCCTCTCCAGCGGAAAGACTTCCGGCTCTCCGAATCCCTTTGGTATTTTGAGTTCAAAGACCTTTTTATCGATGCTTTTGTTAACTTTCGGCTTAAGGAACTTTATCTCTTCAATATCCCCATATGGATGCTCTGGTTCGCTTTTGACAGCGATGATTTTTGCCGGCAGACCCAATTTCTTATCAATCCAAAAGTCTATTGAAATATAGTCGTCTTTATAAATCGAATTCGGCTTAACCTTCAAATGCACTTGAATAAATTTTTCCGATTCGGCTTTTTGGGATTCGACCAGGTTTACGTCAAACTGTTTTTTCAAATCTTCTATTTTGCTGAAGCCAAGCATTGGTAACTTTTTGCCGGCCAGGTCAAAGACGTCCGCTGACTTGTTCGGATCGTTCGGCTCGGCTAATTGGTAGTACTTAGCTTCTTTGATCTGGTAATCGAGATGTGCGAGCCAGATGCCATTTAATTCGCGGCCAGGGAGAGGCAGACGTGCTCCATCGAGAACAATATACTGCTCGATGTTCTTCTGTTCCTTCTCGTCGTCCTGTTTGAGTGTGTTGAAGTTGATTTTAAGCGCAGATTTCCCGCCGGACCTTGTGTAATAAAAAACACCTTTCCGGATAGATTCCGATTCGAGCAGTGGCTGGAGGTACTTGTGCTCAATCTGGCTCTGGTAGGATTTAAGGCCTAAGGTCGTCTTGTTCAATCGTTCCAAGACTATGCTAAGAGGATCATCTTTTGGAATTTCCTGTTTTTTGTGTGAAATTTCCGTGCATCCGGAAGCCCAACTAATGCCTGTTGCCCATAAAACGATAAAGGCAGCTTTTATCATTATCTTGTTCATTTGGTTGCCTTTCCTTGCTCCTCTACGCGCTATCCGCTGCTTTTGTTTGCAATAATCTCAAGTATTCCGGCAATGTTTTCAATGCGAAAATCCGCATGTTCGGCAAAGTCATCGGCCTGATGATGATTTGCCAGCAATACAGCGCAGGCACCTGCTGCCTTTGCACATAACAAATCGAATAAATAATCGCCAACCAGCAGAGTTTCCTCCGGCTCCACGCCGAATTGCCGGCATAACTGCAAGACGCCGAATGCATCAGGCTTGACAGGCCCGTCTTCTCTGCCGATAACTGCATCGAACTGCAGGTTATGCTTGCGGGCAATAGCATAGGCGTTGCCTTGCTTGTTACGAGTCAATATCCCAATATGAATACCTGCTGCACGAAGTCTCGACAATGTCTGTTCGGCACCGTCGTTAAGTTTGGATTCTACGACGGCCTTTTGCTCGTGAATAAATAGTATTTTCTCCGCTTTCCGACGTAGTTGCGGGGTCATTTTCTCCATTGACTCCAGGAGGGGCCCGGAATCCCTGGTTAATCCGATCTCCTCCCGAATAGCGTCGAAGTCGAAATAAGGCTGAGTGATAGTCCCATCCAGGTCAAATATTACTGCTTTTATTGACATAATAAGTGTCTACCATATTAAATAATTCAGATGTCGTTCGGATGCAAGGGGTAATCTGTCTTATTCTTGCTTTTTAGATTTTTTTCGCAGGAGTTCTATAAAGTATCGACCGGCCTGGCCGAAAATTTTACCTTTCCGAATAATGATGCCGGTCGGCCTGATAAAATTCTCATTTGAAAAGGGAATCGCCTTCATTGTTCCGCTGCTGACTTCCTGAAGTATTGCAGTCTGGGGCATTATACTGATCCCGGACTTGATCTCGACCGCCCTTTTGATGGTTTCGATGTTGTCGAATTCCATGATTGGACGGACTACAATATTATAACGCTCTAAAATACTATCGATCCAGGCCCGAGTTGGAACATCTTTCTCGAAGGCGATAAATCTTTCGAATTGCAGCCTGTGAATATCAACCTGCGATTCGTGCGACAAAGGATGGTTTGGATTGCAGACCAAAACCAGCGGTTCATCCTCAAAATCATATACATCAAGCCTTTTATCTCTTTTCGGAACGGCGACAAGGCCAATGTCGACATCGCCGGCTAAAACAAGCTCGTAGATTCTCCGGGCGCTAAAATACTCGATATGAACATTGACATCCGGGTAGCTGACCATAAATTTCTTAACATAGTCAGGCAGTGTATGCATGCCGATACTAAAAATAGCGGCAATATTACCTTCACCGTTACGGGGATTGTAAAAGACGGTTGGACCTATGATCAGTCAGCAAATAAAGTCAGCAGTGGCTCCATTAGTAACCCTCT
>DAOVMB010000437.1 GCA_030630905.1 Sedimentisphaerales bacterium | reverse complement strand
TCTGAGTCGGTAGCAATTGGAGGAAATGCTGGAACCGATATGTTCTCTTCAGAACATCTGAAGCTTGGGGGAATAAAATGAAAAAACACTTGGAACGCATCACAGCCATCAATCCCGGACGCATACAATGGTGCTGTCACGATCAAGGTATCACGCCACCTGAACTTGCAGAAATCATCGGAATTGCACAGTCGAATTTCACTAGAATGATGACGGGTGAAATTGGAATCACTTTCAATCAGTTGCGCAAGATCGCAGACTATTTCAACCGTGGTGTGCTTTTTTTCCTGGAGCAGGGGCCGGTCGACACAGTGCAGGTTTATACTCCTCAGTTCCGGACATTAGCGAATCAAAAGTCGCATCTCTCGACGAAGGTCAAGGCAATAATTGAACGTGTCGAGCGCCAGCGTGACATTTATCTCAGCCTGCGAGAAGAAGTTGCTGAAGTGGAGGAATTCAAGTTTGAGCCGCTGGACCTCGGCAGCTTTTATCATCGTGTTTTGGATGCTTTACTTAAACGGCTTGATGCTGAAGGAAAAGACTTTGCAGCGACTGATGATGGCGAGCTTATAACTCTTCTGAGAGAAGAAATTGAAAAACTCACGAAGAAAGATTCTTTTATATCGAATTTTGTCAGCCGCCGGGGCTATAACGAGTTTATTATAGATTCTGCCGGCAGGGTTCTCGAAGATTGTGTCATGGCGATAGCCCAAATGGTGCGGACGGGAAGTTTCAGGCCAAAGTTCTCGGAGGTTTCGTTTGGCAAGGCAGGGGACACGCACGATACGCTCGGTAAATACGAGCTTGTCCTGGCGGATAAACGCGTGCTGTCATTGGACGGTAAGATCGACCGGCTTGATTATGCAGTTGTTGGCGATGAGAAGATCGCGCTCGTTTTCGATTATAAGCGTCGGGATACATCCTTTAGCTGGTCGGAGTTCTCCCACGGACTTGATATGCAGCTCCCGATTTATATGCTGGCTGTCCGCAATGCAGCCGACCCAGGCACAAAAAACGTGGCAGGTGCATTCTATATGCCGATAGAAGTGAGTCCCAGGAAGACCACGCTCGGCGAGCTGTTAGAGCGAAGCGACAATTTTGAATATAAGGCAAAAGGGGTATTTAATGGTAAGTTCTACCGGCAATTAGACGGCGGTACGGATTCCGGTTGGAGCAGATTTTACAGTTTCCGCGTCACCTCCAAAGACCGGCAATATGGAAATTATGCTATAAGCGGGGCGTTAAAGCCGAACGATTTCGAAGGGCTTCTGCGATTTGCCGAGCAAAAGATGATTCAATTGGCTCAGGAGATTGTCTCAGGCAAGATTGACGTCAGTCCATATCGCCTGGGCCAGGTATCGCCGTGTAGTTACTGCAATTACAGGCCTGTCTGCCGGTTCGATTGGCAGGTTAATGACTACAATTTTCTCGAATCGTTGAGTAAGTCCCGGGTTCTTGAAAGAGTTGAGGTGGTCGATGGCTGAGAAGAAGATAGAATGGACCGATCAGCAGAAACGTGCGATTGACGCACGCGGGGGCGATGTTTTAGTAACAGCCTCGGCGGGCACCGGGAAAACCGCTGTGCTGTCGGGCAGATGTGTCAACATCATATCCGATAAATCGAGATGTCTCGATGTTCGGAGCATCCTCGTGCTGACTTTTACCGAGGCTGCCGCCGAGCAGATGCGTGCGCGAATCGCCGGGCAGTTGAGAGATGCATTTCTCGAAAACCGAAATGTGCATCTTCGTCGCCAGCTTATGCTGCTCCAGGGCGCCGACATCAGTACGATCCATTCGTTCTGTAAGCGACTCATCACGGAGTATTTCTACAGGCTCGGCCTGGATCCGACGTTCGGCGTAATTGATGCCGATGAACAGAAGCTGCTCAAAACAGAGGTGCTTGAAAAGACTATCGATCAAGTCTGGCAGCAAAGCAGCATCCGGGAGCCTCTCGAACAGCTTTTGTACCGGCGGGAACTACGCGCAAATGACGGTTTTCTGACACGGATCATTGAGCTTAGCGATTTCTTAGACGGCGTTATATCGCGGGAGAAGTGGTACGAAAAGGCGGCACAGCTTGCAGAAGTTGCAGACCCTTTTGCATCCGAACTGGGGGAAAAACAGAAACAAATCGTTGCCGGGAGGTTGCAGAGCATTTACGATCAGCTTAACCACGCCGGGAGACTCTGCGAAAGTCAAGGCGGCGATACAGGCTGGGACGAGAAACTGCAGGACAGCCATGTTGCGCCTGTTGCAAATTGTATCGAGATATTGAAATCCGGCGATTGGGATAAATGTGCCGAGGCGATAAGGAGTTTCAATAAACCCACAACATATAAACCCAAAGGTCTGCCGGAGCCGATTGCCGCTCTTATTCAGAAGACAGCCAAGAATGCCGTAAATGAATTCACGGAGCTTTCTGAGCTTGCAACTGTAAATCCCGATTATTTTGACAGGCTTGGCGGTCTGGTTAGGTCGCAGGTGGGCGTGCTCGTTGAGCTTATCAGGAAATTTGATCAGCTATACGGTAAGGCCAAGCGGGCCGTCAACTGCCTGGATTTTGCCGACCTCGAACATTATGCTCTGAGACTACTGACCGATGAATCCTCTTCGGAGGATAAATCCGTTCCTTCGCAAACTGCATTGGCGCTTCGGCAGAAGTACAAACATATATCTGTTGACGAATATCAGGACATCAACTCCGTCCAGCAGCGGATACTCGATATGCTTAGTCCCGGCGGAAATGTCCTGGGTGTCGGCGATGGCAAACAAAGCATTTATGCATTTCGTGGTGCTATGCCGGATATTTTTCTCGAACAGGTAAAGCTCGCTACGTCCGATTCCGGGAATGCTCCGGTTAGCTTGCGTGTCGATCTTAATGTGAATTTCCGATCAACGAAAGGGATACTCGATTTTGTAAACGAGATATTTTCTCGAATTATGACGGAATCTTTCGCTAAGATTGACTACGACGAATCTTCCAGATTGAGGCCTGCGCCGGTGGATAAGTCCAAGCCTCAGACGCTTAGCGGCGGGAAAAATATTATCGAGTTCCATATACTTGATAAAATCGGCAAGAGCCAGGATTCGCAAAGCGAACAGGCCGGAGGCTCAGAAGACGAGAATCCGGATATTGTCACCTCACGCCAGTCTCAGGCGTCAATGATCGCCCGGCGTATCAGGCAGATGGTGGGAGCCGATACAGGGAAAGCTGAG
>DAOVMB010000308.1 GCA_030630905.1 Sedimentisphaerales bacterium | reverse complement strand
GACAGTATTAATAATGAGTTATGGAGATTTTGATGGTCCGTGGTGGCGAAAAAACAAAGCCAATTCAAACCCAATGTATATTTTACCGCGGGGAACGCCGAGCCCGCGGAGCAAAAGGGAATTTGTGTAAATGGTTGTTCAATAAAGAAATACAATCTACATCTTACATCTGGGCGCTCTTGGCGAACTCAGCGGTTAATGAGAAACAAAGCCAATTTCCGGTCGGGGAGTTGTTTCGAGAGAAGATTCTGCTGTTTCAATTCCGGGGGTCTTTCCGATATATATTTGATGGCAGTTATTGATATGCAGACAAAACCGTGTCCATTTTGTGCCGAGACGATACAGGCCGCGGCTATCAAGTGCCGATTCTGCGGCGAATTCCTGAACTCCGAGAAGGCCAAAGCTCTGGTGGCCGATCCCGACGCGGATTCGGAGTCGTCCGAGGAAGAAGATGAGATAGATGAGAACATCCTGTTCGCAGGCAGGCCGTCTTTATGGGGTATGGCGCCGGCGGTGGTTAAGGGAATCGTGGTTATTTCTATCGCATGGCTTCTGATAAGGCTGCCTCTCGAAGGTTATGCCAACAGTCTTCTGAATTTAAAGCTTACCGCGACTCAGGCTTTTGCGATAGGCCGATACAGAGTTATGGCCGGCGGGGCGATTGGCGCGATTGTTATCCTTATACTTCTGCTCAAAGCGTTCAAGCTTAAGATGATCTATTATGAGGTCAACGCCGACCGAATCGAGTGGAGCAGGGGAATCCTCGACAGGCGGGTGGACAACGTGGATATGTTTCGCGTGGTTGACCTGAAAATGCGCAGGAGCCTGCTCGATTGTATTTTCGGAGTCGGTACGGTGGCTTTGATTACTACCGACAAGACGGACCCGGAGTTCGTATTTGAAAAGGTGCGGGATTGCCGCTACCTCTACGACGTTATCAAGAAAGCCAGCCTTGAAGCAGATCGCAAGACCGGCGTCGTACATCTTGAATAATTTCAGGAATTCTCCTCATCCGGGACGTACTCGATCAAATCGCCGGGCGTGCAGTTTAACGCCTTGCACAAATTGTTCAATGTGGAAAAGCGAATCGCACGGGCCTTATTCGTCTTGAGAATGGACAGGTTATTCACTGCAAGGCCTGTCGCCTGGGCCAGATCCTTCAGCTTCATTCGCTTGTCAAGGAGTACGTAATCGAGTCGAATATTAATCATTTGTAAATCTCCTTTTAGACAAGCGTTTTGGATTCTTTGATTAAGGGCATAAGGTGCCGCAAAATCTGGCCCAGTCCGACCAGAACCAAGACTTTTACTGCGGTGCCAAGAAACACAAGCGCTCGTATGTAAGGAGAAGGAGAATTGTAACTTGGGGCATTTAAATAATACCAAACGTCATTCAAGATGGACAGGAGTGCATACACGTAGAAGATCGTCTCTCCATGGCGGAGTATCCAGCCTGGTTTATAATCCCTTTCGACCAGGTACCTGATAAATTGCGGCAGCCCCAGTATTCCTATCCAGAAAAATATAGCCTTGAGGTAACTTGGTAACAGGGCGATCATGTTCATATTAAAAGGCTTGGGAACAGGCCAATACCCGAATTTTGATAAAAGTGCGAAAATGGTCATTGCGAAGACAGCCAAAAAAGACAAAATCAGAATTACCGATGCTATTGTTCTAAGAGTTTCACAGTAAAAATGCAGCAACCGCCTGTTTTTTTCATTGAATTCATTCATGTTCGTATCTCTCCTTTCTTATTTGACGAACCTATTTACGTGTAATAATACATGATAAACATTGATTAATCAACCATATAAATTTATTTTTATAAAAAATTTTATGCCGTATTATGAGCTGTAACGAGGGAAATGCGGAAAAGTGGGAAATATCAGGCTTTGAGGGCCTTGTATTCAAGTGTGAGCAGCCTTTTTTTAAAGGGGATACCGCCGGGGGCGGAGAAGCCGCCCATTCTACCATCGGTTCTGAGCACGCGGTGGCAGGGGATAATAAGGGGCAGCGGATTTTTGGCCAGTGCATTGCCGACGGCCCGGCTTGCGGCGGGCCGGCCCGCCTTTTTCGCTAACCCGGAATAGGTTATCCTTTGGCCGAATTCTATTTCCCTGCAGGCGGTCAAAACCTTACGGGAGAAGACGGCAAATCCATCAAGAACTACGGGTATGTCCGGGCTGAAATTCACACAAGAGCCTTCAAAATATGCGACGATTTGCTTTTGAAGTATCTTGAAAAAAGTTTCGTCGAATTGGGCGCCCGGCAGATTCTTCAGAAGCCGGGCCTCGATTTTTTTTGGTTCAGGCCCGGGTAAATGCGTCCGGCAGAGGGCGGATTTAGTCCCAGCCAAGCCGAAACAGCCCCATTTCGTCTTGAAAATCACATATTTTATCACTTTTCGCATTTTTTTGCCTGAATTGTGTGCTAAAATATTTCTAATTAGTCAAATTCATTGACGCAAGAACAAAATTCTGTTAAGTATGTTAGTTTTTACAAAAACGACTCGATGCGGTCGGAAGCTAAGATTTGCTAATGACTTACTTTTCTTGCTTTTGAATTATGTCTCTTGAAGAGCTAAGAAATAGAATTGATGAGCTTGACCATCAGCTTGTAAAGTTGCTTAACGAGCGTGCGCGCGTTGTGGTGGATATAGGAAAACTCAAGAACAAAACCGACAAACCGGTTTACGCGCCGGACCGCGAAAAAGATGTCTTTGCCAGGATAATCAAGGCCAGCAAGGGCCCGCTGCCGGATAAGTGCTTAGTTGCTATCTGGCGGGAGCTGATGAGTGGCTCTTTTGCTTTGGAGAGGCCGTTGCGGATTGCATATCTCGGTCCCGGCGGCAGTTTCAGCCATACCGCGGCGATGCTCAAGTTCGGCCAAAGCGTCGAATATGAATCGCTGACGGATATCACAAGTATCTTCGAAGAAGTCAGCAAAGGTCATTGCGACCTGGGCCTTGTGCCGGTAGAGAATACGATGGGCGGCGGCGTTATAGAAACGCTTGATGCGCTGATAGACTCGAATGTGAAAATCTGTGCCGAGGTTCTGATGGCGATACATCATAATCTTATGGGCAATTGTACGTTGGAGGAAATCGAAAAGATTTACTCCAAGCCGGAAGTATTTGCCCAGTGCAGAAACTGGCTGAGTGCTACTTTTAAAGATGCGCAAACAATCCCTGTCGCCTCTACCGCCAGAGCCGCACAGTTGGCGGCCGATGAACCGAGGGCCGCAGCGATTGGTTCCAGCATAGCCGCCGAGTTGTACGGCTTGAGAATTGTCTGCGAAAACATCGAGGACACCGCTAACAATGTAACCAGGTTTTTAATCATCAGCAAAGAAGACGCCAGGCCCACGGGCGAGGATAAGACCTCCATCTTGTTCAGCACGGCTCATAAGGCCGGCGCCCTGGCTGATGTGCTCGATGTATTCAAGCGATTCGGCATCAATATGACAAACATTGAATCCAGGCCCAGCAGGAAAAGGCAGTGGGAATATTATTTCTTTGTGGATTTCCTGGGATACAGGACAGAAGAGCATATCCAGAAAGGGATGGAAGAATCTCGTAAGCATTGTTTGCAGCTTTCGATATTAGGCAGTTTCCCAAGAGCAACAGAGCTATTGTAGTTGTTGTCCGTTACCCATAATCCATGATCCGAGCGACGGGTCGCTAAAATAAATATAGGAGAGTTTTATGAGAAAGCCATTTGTGGCAGGTAACTGGAAGATGAACACAGACAGCCACACCGGCGTAGAGCTGGTTGAGCGTATTGCTTCCGGATCTGTGGAGACAGCGGGCCTGAGCGTAACCGTAGCGGTTTGCCCGCCTTTTGTTTATTTGCAGGCGGTGGCAAAAGCTCTTAGCTCATCGAGTATAGCCGTTGGCGCCCAGGATATGTACTTCGAGCCTGAAGGTGCTTTTACCGGCGAGATAAGCGCTTCAATGCTGAAAGATGTCGGCTGTTTGTATTGTCTCTGCGGCCATTCAGAACGCCGGCATGTAATCGGCGAGTCTGATGAGTTAATAAACAAGAAAGTTGCCGCTGCGATTGCCGGTGGACTTTTGCCGATTTTATGTGTGGGCGAGCTTCTCGAAGAGCGCGAGGCTTCGCAAACAAACGAGGTCGTAACTCGGCAGGTAAAAGAAGGCCTGGCCGGCTTGAGCGCCGAAAAGCTCATGGCTGTGACCATTGCGTATGAACCGGTCTGGGCAATCGGCACAGGCCTGACGGCAACGCCAGAGCAGGCCCAGGAAGTGCACGAATTTATACGAAAACTGATCGGGCAAATGTATAACGAAGAAATAGCCGAGGAAATCCG
>DAOVMB010000429.1 GCA_030630905.1 Sedimentisphaerales bacterium | reverse complement strand
TTTTTCCATTTGTCGCCGTCGGACTGCTCATTGCGTTCGGCGCTTTATTCGGCACGCTGATATGCGGCTGGGTTTGCCCGTTCGGATTCCTGCAGGACCTGGCAGCTAAAGTCCCGACGCCGAAATTCGACCTGCCCAAAGCCACCAGGTATCTGCGTTACGTCGTACTGATTGGAACGGTGCTGGCTGTGCCCTACTTCTTCGGGGAAGAGCATCCGCTTTTTGTCTGCCGGGTCTGCCCGGCCGGAGCACTGGAAGCGGCGGTGCCGAGCATTATCGGCCAGGCGATTGCCGGCGAAGATATTGTCTGGCCGAGCGTTTTGAAGCTGACGATTCTCGCCCTGTTTTTAATCGCCATCTTCTTCATCAAAAGACCGTGGTGCAGGCTGCTCTGTCCGCTCGGCGCGATATTCTCGCTGTTCAATCGTGTCTCGGCGTTCTTCCTGCGTTTCGACGCCGACAAATGCACGCACTGCGAAAGATGTCACAATCTGTGCGAATACGGCATCGAACCGGAAAAAAGCCCCAACGACCTGCGCTGCATACGCTGTCTCGAATGCACAAGCTGCGGCCCAGACGCTCTGTATCTGGGCAGCATATTTGAGCAAACACAGAACAAGAATAACAAATCCAGCAACACATAATCAATCGCCCTGAGACTCAGGCAGAATCTACAAACGCCAACGTATCGCCGGCAGCTTCTTCTTGAGCCGTTGCAGACCGTCTTCAGTGACATCGCAGCCGACAAGGTCCAAGTGCTCCAACGTCGATATTTGGGACAATTGCTGGATTCCTTCGTCTGTAATTTTAGCCCCGCGAAGTGTCAGATGCTCCAAAGATTTGAGTTTTGAAAGGCACCTCAATCCACTGTCTGTGACATTCAGCGAAGAAATCGCTTTTCGATCCTTAATGACGAAGGCGTCAATGGACAGATATTTCAAGAATTGCAGCCCGCTTAAATGCGAGATATGGGCATCGGTTACCTCGGACCGCAAGTACCGCAAGCTCAGAGACTGCAAGGCCGAGAGCTTGCCGATCGCCATCCAATCGTCCTCTGAGGCCAGCGTTGCCTGGTGGAGCTGCAATACCCGCAACGAAGAAATTTCAGCTAAGGCGGCAATGCCCTTGCCCGTAATCCGTGACGGGCCTATTGTAAGAGCCTGCAAGGATTGCATGTTCTTCAATTGTATGAGTCCATTGTCCGTCAGACCTGTGCCGAGAGTCAGCTTTTTTAGTCCGCGCAGGTTTATTAGCTCTTTAATAATTGCATCCATTTTATCCGTGTTGTCAATGTAAACATGCTCGAGCGATTTGAACTTTGACAGCAGTTTTAGCCCTTCTTCGCCGAGCGAATCTCCATCGACCGTTATGTTTTTAAGCGAAGGCAATTTCGACAGAGCCACTAAACCCGTTTCGGTGACTCCGAAAAGCACGTTTATTTCTTCAAGATTCTTAAGACTCTTCAGATGAACAAATCCTTTTTCAGTAACTGGAGTGCCATAGAGTCTGATTTTCTTCAGTTTTGACATATTTTTCAAATAAACCAGACCGGCATCGCTCACCTGGGCTCCTTCAAGGCCAAGATATTCCAAATTTGTAAGACCTGCTAAGCATGCAAGACCTTTATCAGTGACACCCCGGTCCCCGGTTGACAACCATCGCAGGTTTTTAAGACCATTGAGGTGTGCGAGCCCCTCATCACCCACGCCGGCGCTCAGGGACAGCACCTCCAAAGAGGTGATCTTTCCCACATGAACCATACCGGCGTCGGTTGTCGGAGTATCCCGCAGGCCAAGATCCTCCAGAGAAGGCAATTCCAAAAGGCTGGAAAGTTCGTCATCGCCTACATGAGTATTGGCCAGCCACAATTTCTTGAGTGAATCGAGCTTAGCCAAATATTTCAATCCTGTGCCGAGTATGTTCGTTTCGGAAAGATCCAACTCCTGGAGACCGGTCAGATGTGCTATATGTATTAACTGGTCATCCGCTATTCGGATAGCTGTCAAGTCGAGCTCCAGCAAATCATCGTGCACCAGCGTTGATAAAGCTGACAAGTCGTCACCCGCCTCCTTGCTCCAATTGAGTCTGAGAGCCTTACCCGCCGGAATTGTCACGTCGCCGGTAGCTTCGCTAAGCAGTTTCCAGTCCGAATACCTGCTCGCACCTATCTTGTCCCAATCCAGCACATAAAGCATCCCCATGGATCGATCCGAAGGCAAATGTATAACGCGTGAATCAGCTCGTTCGGCCCCGGCACAAGTCGCGAAGCACAAGAGCACAACAGTAATCCAGTTCGATCGTCGCATTGGTTTTAACCTTTCACTTATTCGCCTTTAACTTTTCATCCAACTCCGCCAGTGCAAAACCTTCCGACCGGACGGTATGCTCTCGATCCGTTAGAATCAACCAGGGAAGCGACTTTACGCCCCAGTTGAAACGTATTTCTTCCTCATCGATCTGGACCATTCTGACCGGGAAGGAGATGCTCTGGTTCTTGATCCACTTGTTGAGCGTATCTTCAGCAACCTTTGAAATCTGAATTGCTATAACAGCTAAATTTTTCTGTTTCAATTCTTTTGCCTGGCGGACAAGTTGAATGATTGCGTGCCGCGACGGCCGCTGGTTCATATCGAAAAAACAAATCAACATTGCCTTGTCTTTGTTCTGGGCCACAGAAAGATCGATCTCAATGCAATCAAATCCGGGTAGGGCGCCGCCCACCAATGATTGAATATCGGTTAGACTCGGCTTGACAACCAGTTCAAAATCTTCTATCGTCGCGCCATCGTAAAAAGCGATGGTCTTTGAGGTATTGCCGTATAAAATTTCCCATACACGGGGGACATAATCCCAGGATTCATCGGACCTGCTCCCACTGGGGCGGATTTTCGTTCTTATATGCTCGAAACGAAACCGTCCATCCGAGTTGGTAACGGTGGTTCGGTCTCGGTCGAATCCAAGGTGCGTGTACGATGTACGGTCGGTCTGCTGAATTTTCAACTCGGCGTGGGTAACAGGAACCTTTTTGCCTTTTTCCATTCGTAGAAGACGTCCGCTGACTGTTCCGCCTTCCGGCAGCGTGACCTTCAGGTCTTTTTTGCCTGCGGGGATGTCATAGATAATAATCGCCGCCTGGTTGTCCGGCGAGAACCGCAGGTTATACTCGGCATCTCCTTCCAGCTCGATGGCGAACCGACCCTGTTCATCGGTTATATCGCTTAGAGTTGAGTATGAAGAGTACGTCCATGAAAATTTACCGTTCTCGCGCTGCCTT
>DAOVMB010000485.1 GCA_030630905.1 Sedimentisphaerales bacterium | reverse complement strand
CCTCGATCATTTTTTGATGTCTTCGCTGAGTTGAGCAGTCCCTTTCGTAGAAGTGTAATGCATTGCCCTGTTGATCGGCCATTATCTGGACTTCAACGTGCCGGGGTTCGACAATAAGTTTTTCCAGGTACACCCTGCCGTCACCGAAGGCGGCTTTCGCCTCGGCCTGAGCGGAACTGAATGCCGAACGCAGATTCATATCGTTATGCACAGCTCGCATACCGCGCCCACCCCCACCGGAGGCGGCCTTTATTATTACGGGATAACCCATTTCGTTCGCCAGTTTAAGGGCTTCAGAATCATTATCGAGGGCACCATCGGAACCGGGCACGGCCGGCACGCCTGCCTTAACCGCCAGCTTGCGGGCCTGGACCTTGTCGCCGAGCAGTTGCATCGCCTCGACAGGCGGGCCGATGAATGTAATCCCGCAATCCCGGCATATCTGGGCAAAATTTATGTTCTCGGCCAGGAAACCGTAGCCCGGATGGATTGCCTCTACATCGGTAATCTCGGCGGCACTGATTATACGCGGGATATTGAGGTAGCTTTTCGCGGATTCGGCCGGACCGATACAAACGGCCTCGTCGGCGAGCTGCAGGTATGGAGCGTCTTTGTCGGCCTCGGAATAAACCACTACTGCTTCGATATCAAGCTCGTGGCAGGCACGGATGATACGCAGCGCTATTTCACCTCGGTTTGCTATCAGGATTTTTGAAAACATATTTCAATCTACTATTTACTATTGTTTCTTAACTCCTGACTTCTGTTCTTCTCTTCAATAATCAATTATCTAATCCGGTTTGACTTTGAAAAGCACCTGGCCATATTCAACAGCCTGGCCGTTAGTCACAAGTATTTCGACAATCGTCCCGCTGGTTTCGGCCTTTATTTCGTTCAAGACCTTCATTGCCTCGATAATGCAGACCACCGTTTGCGGACCGACTGCCGAGTCGATATCGACGTAAGACTCGGAATCGGGGCTTGGTGTAGCATAGAAGGTCCCGACAATGGGCGATTTTATCTCTACCAAATCCTCTTCGGTTGGGACTGTTTGTGGGGCGGAAGATTGACTCACAGCCCCTATGCCTTCGGGGCCGACAGGTGCGATGCCGGATTCCGGCCTCATCATAGTTATACTGCCGACGGCTTGTTGAGGTTGTGCGCGCTTTAGAACAATCTTGTCGTCATCGTGCTTAATTTCAATCTCGACCAGACCGTTCTCTTTCATTATTTCGATGAGTTTTTTTATTTTTTTTATATCGGTATCTTTTTCCGCCATCGCCGCATCCTTTCTGAGATCCCAAGCACCTTTTTGCAAGGGGTCCTCGTAAAATGAGAACGCAAACTCCTAGTTAAGTTAAATCAGTATAGTTCCGGCAATTTCTATTGCAAGAAATTTTCCTTGTGCCAGGTTGCACTTTGAGATTAAATTCCGCCGTATTGAGACAAAAACAGCAATACTCTTGTATCAGGGCTGTCCAAATGGCGAAAATAGCGGTCGATGTCGTATTGTTGCCCTCGGAAAGGGTCACGAATCATGCAATTGAGGCAAATAAAGGGCTATTAAAACAAAATGCCGACCGAATAATTCTGGATAAAGAGAACTGCCTGCCGCATATTTCCTTAGTCATGGGGTGTATTGATGAACGGGATATTACCAATATTGAGAAAATACTGCAGAAAATTGCCGAGAAATATCATCCCGGACAGTTGAGCATTCCTGGTATAAATATCGGAACAAACTCGCTCGGTGAAAAAGTGTCCTCTTTTGAAGTAAAAAAAACGGAAAGACTCCTATCGCTCCATGAAGAAGTCATGCGAAGAATGACGCCATATTTCAGCCATGATGTGACGGCGGAAATGGTGTTCTATCCCCCAAAGGCCGGTGAATCAACGTTACTTTGGATCAAAAACTATCCTGAGAAATCGGCTTTTGAAAACTTTTTTCCGCACATAACAATCGGATACGGGCAAGTGGATGGCTTTTCGTATACAGCCGAATTCACTGCCTCAAAGCTTGCTTTATGTCACCTGGGCAATCATTGCACGTGCAGAAAAGTTCTTGCCGCCGCAGAGCTTGAATAGTGAGCATGCGATATATGGAAAAACTGGATGAAAAATTTCTTGCATTATCAATCCGGCACGGCTATTCTTTCACCATAAAACCACAGCTACAGCGCTACTCTGCAAAACCGCTGCGAAGCATGAATTATTTGAGGAGCTATCGGCAATGGAAATGAAACGTCGTGAATTCTTAGTCAGGTCGATTGCTGGGGTGGGTGGCCTTCTGTTAGGTCCGGGATGCATAAGCAATGCCGAGCAAAAATCCGCGAATTTCGATCCTTATGAACGTGTGCCGCTCGGCAAAACGAAGATTATGGTCTCGCGTGTCGGCTTCGGCACGGGCATGCGCGGCGGCAATAGGCAGTCTAACCAGACCCGCATGGGCAAAGAAACATTTGAAGGTTTGCTTCAGGCGTCTTACGAACGTGGTGTCCGGCTGTTCGATATGGCCGACCTCTACGGTTCGCACCCATACCTGGCGGGGGCGCTAAAGAAAATGCCTCGTAAGGATTATGCTATAGTCTCTAAGATATGGTGGCGTCGCGGCGGAATACCCGAGCAGGAACGCCCGGACGCCGATATGGTCGTCGAGCGCTTCCTCAAGGAGTTAGATACCGATTATATCGACCTTGTTCTTCTGCACTGCGTTGTCTCGGAAAAGTGGCCGGACGAACTCGGCACACAGATGAACATTCTGGCCAAGCTCAAAAGGAAGGGTCTCATCCGGGCACACGGGGTCTCATGCCATTCGCTGGCAGCGCTGCAGGCGTGCGTTAATGAGCCTTGGGTTGAT
>DAOVMB010000457.1 GCA_030630905.1 Sedimentisphaerales bacterium | reverse complement strand
GTTGGGTTCGCGTCTGGTCAAAACGGCGATGACCTTCCTCAGCTTCGGCCTGAAACTCCGGTTTGAGGACGCCGAAATTATCCATAGGGAAGTTTTTGAAGCCAAGCTTCAGCGCCGGCGAATTCGGGCGCACCCGATAATCCCCTTTGGCCGGTTCGATAAATAGTGGGTCGGCGATGAGCGATTCGATATCGAGGTTTCGCTTCTTCCAAGCCTCGAAGCTGCCTTTATCGAAGCGGATATGTTCTCCTTCGTTCCAGAAGAGGTTTCGGTTGAAGCTTTTGGCGTAGTTGGGATTGGCCCTGATGAGCCGATAGGGGTTGTTATCGACGACGATATTACGCTCGACAACGTCGTCGCAGTCGGGCAGCCATATATGGAAGCCGAAGAAGCCGCGGATGATGATGTTGTTCTCCACTCGACGATAGAATCCTTCCCTCAGTTTGATGCCCATGCCGAGGCACAGATTGCTGTACACGTGATAATTCGAGGAGCCGTCGTCGAGGTCGATGCCCCATGAATGACCGCCCGGATGCGAAAAGCGATTGTACCGGATGTGCGTTACCTTGTAGTTGTCGAGTTTGCTCCTGGCCTTGGCGAATGTTTCGAGGTCCCTGCCGCCGTTGTATGATGTTTTCCACCATCTGTCTCTGCCCCAACTGTTGAAGGGTCCGTGGTCGCCGCTTTCTCGTACGGTATTGAAGGCATCGTTGTATTCGATGATGTGGCCGCCCCAGCAACCGTCGTTGATGCAAATCGCCGCCCGCGGACACTGATAGATTGTGTTGTGACTGACGGTGATCTCTTCTGCCATCGATATCATCACGCCGGCGACCTGTTTGCCGATGATTCCGAAGCGATCCATCAGGTTGTTTGAGATGCGGCATTGCTTCGGATAGTCAGGCGTATTAGGGCCGGGGACAAGGTCGATCTGGTCCTGCGGGACCGTATTGCTGTATGAAATGGCGGGAGTTCGGACGGCTTTTAAATCGCCGACGATGCAGACGCCGCTCTCGCCGAGCCTGGTGAACCTGTTGGCCAGCACGTCCACATTCCTGTTATATCCGCTTAAAAGTAATCCGTTGCCGCCGAGGTCCTCGAATGCGCAATCCTGAACCGAGCAATCTTCGGCTCCGGCGAATCGTACGGCTGCGAGCCTGGCTATCGACCAGTCCCCCCGCAGGAGCCTTTCGTACGGCTCCAGGAAGACCCTCTTTGTATGTCTGAACGTGATGCCTTTGAAGGTGATATTCTTTACCGGCTTGTCCGTCGAACCTTTGACCACTATCAGCTCGGTCAGTCCGGCGGCCATAATCTCTGCCTTGTTCAGATTTGTCCCGGCTTCGGTCTTTAGATAAAGGATACGGTCCTTTTCATCGAAATACCACTCGGCCTCTGCATCAAGTTCGTCGAGGATATTTTCGACGAACAGATAGTTTTTGTGATAGCCGCCGCGATAGAACTGGTCCCATCCTCCTCCGCGATTTTCCTGCCATCCGCCCTGGAACTTGATATTGCCATCGCTGTCCACATCGACGATACGGTAATGCTTGCTGCCCCACATCGAACTGTGCAAGGCGTGCATGTAACCGCCGGCGGGATTGTTCCAGCTTTTTGCGTGCTGTGCCGAGATCGCATCGCCGCTGGTGCCGCCGAAGAATTTCGCCCTGGCGTCGAAGTTTGGGAACCTGGCCATGTGTTGTCGCTTTCCGTTGACAAAAAGCTGGTCAATAATTTTTACGTCAGCCGGCACGTTTGCCTTCATAACGCCGTCTTTGTGAGGCGTCCATTTGAGCTTCAGTAATTTTCCGCCGCTGAGCACCGGCTTTTCGTTCTTATAGGCGACGAAGCGTACCGGCGTCTCGCGGCTGCCCGAGTCTTCGGCGGTAAATGCCAGCGGCTCATCGAGGTAATAGGTGCCGCCGCGAAGGTAGACCGTGATGGGGCCCTTCGAGTTTTTTTTCATCTGCCGAACCGCGTCGCGGGCGTGAGTGAGAGTAGCGAAAGGTCGGCCTTTTGTGCCGGGATTGGCATCTTGGCCATCGGGGGCCGCGGTAAATTGCAAAGCAAAAGATGGCACACAGAAACTCACCAGAATAACAACACTCAATCCTGTTCTTACCATTGTTTGCTCCTAATCTCACCAATGCTAAAACGGCGGGTCCGGAACACCGTGCCCGGACACACATAGCCGGTAGTTTTATTCGCCGGTGCCGGGGAAAGTTTTCTGTCTTTTAAGGGTTCCCAAACGCTCTTTATTGCTTTTGGGATTTTTTTTCCAGGGCCCGCTTGATAGTTATCAGTTCGGAAAGGACCCACCATGAACTGCGAGTCGGTGATAACCGGCTGTCACGGTCGCATGTCCAATCAATGGGAAATTCTTTTATGCGGAAGCCTTCTTTTTGGGCCCGCAGTATGATTTCCACATCGAAAATAAATCCGTTTGTAATACTTTCGCCATACAGGTGTCTCGCGATATCGCCTTTATATATTTTGAAGCCGCATTGTGTATCGGTGAATTCGGCGGGGACTTTCATATAGTGAATCACAAACCAGTGGAACATTTTGGAGCAAATCCGGCGATATAGGCTCTGGGTCCTTTCAATATGGCATCCCCTCATTTTTCTTGAACCGTGTGCTATATCACAGGCCCCGTCTTTTAGTAACTTCAATCCGTGCAAAACGTCTTCATAGGGTACACAACATCCGCTGTCGGCAAACATCACATATTCGCCGCTTGTTTGTTTTATGCCGGTTCGAATAGCGTATCCTTTGCCTCGATGATGCTCGTAACGAATGACGTTATGTTGTATTGCTGCGGGGATTTCGACATTTTTTGCGGCTTCGGCGGTGTTGTCGTTACTGCCGTCATCGACGACTATAATCTCTCCCGCCAAACGATTGCCCTCTAAAAACGCCGCTGCCGCTTCGACATCCCGTCCAATCTTTTTACCTTCTTCAAGTGCCGGTATAACAATAGATAAGTCCATATAGTTTATCTCTCGATTATAAAAGCGGCTCAGAAACCTTGCAGCCAAAATCACTTCTTAAAAAACCAGCGAAAAATCAT
>DAOVMB010000522.1 GCA_030630905.1 Sedimentisphaerales bacterium | reverse complement strand
TTAAGCTTGATTTTTTTATCTACGATATTTATAATATTTCGTTTGCTCGATTTGCGTTAAGTGAAGTACGTCTCGAGCAGAACGATTGACTACTTTTGAACGATAAGAGAATCGATGCGCAAATCGGTCAAATATCTCATCGTCGGCATCAGCGCAACAGCCATCGTTGTTACGATAGTCTTATTAACTACGTCTCAGGAACGCCGGCTCCGGGCAGAAGATATATTAGCACGTTATCAGGAAGATATCGAATACGGCAGGCTGACGATTGGCTACCCGCTGGATGAGACGCTTTTTCCCCCGGAAATTGTGCCCCCCACGTTTCACTGGGATGATAATTCCGGATCCGATATGTGGCTCATAAGTATCAGCTTCCAGGATAACGAAGGCGGCATGAATGTCCTGGCGAGCGAATCCAGGTGGACCCCTGAGCAGGAACAATGGCAGACTATAAAGAAGCGGTCCCTGGAAAAGGATGCCCGGGTGACTATTTTGGGTGTCAATCAGGGAACATCGGCAAAAATTGCCTCGGCGGGCCGTATCAAAATCAGAACATCCAAAGACCAGGTTGGCGCGCCGTTATTCTACCGGGAAGTGAACCTGCCCTTTGTCGACGCCGTCAAAGACCCCTCGCGCATTCGATGGCGTTTCGGTGACATCTCCTCGCCACGGCAGCCTCCAATCGTCCTGGAAAATATGCCGGTCTGCGGAAACTGTCACTCTTTTTCCGAACGCGGCGAGATCCTCGCTATGGACGTGGATTATGCAAACAGCAAGGGTTCATACGTCATCACGCGCACCGCAGAAGAAATGATCTTCGCGACGAGCGATATCATCACGTGGAACGACTACGGGAAGGAAGATGGGGAACAGACCTTCGGCCTGCTCTCTCAGATCTCTCCGGACGGCAGATTTGTCGTCAGTACGGTAAAGGACAAGTCCGTCTTCGTTCCGATGCCGCCTCTGGCCTTCTCTCAGCTTTTCTTCCCCGTCAAAGGCATCCTTTGCGTATACAACAGGCAGGCCCGTACTTTTGAGTCACTACCCGGCGCCGATGACCCGCAATACGTCCAGAGCAATTCGACGTGGAGCCCCGACGGCAAGGACATTGTTTTTGCAAGAGCCAAAGCATATAACCTCAAGGATACCGAAGGCAAAGGCAAAGTGCTTCTGACCCGGGAAGAATGCAGGGAATTCACCGAAGACGGAAAGCCTTTTTTATTCGATTTGTACAGAATACCGTTCAATGAAGGAAAGGGCGGCAGACCGGAACCAATCGAGGGAGCCTCCAACAACGGCATGAGCAACTTCTTCGCAAAATACTCGCCCGACGGCAAATGGATCGTATTCTGCAAAGCCAAAAGCTACATGCTGCTCCAGCCCGACAGCGAACTTTACATCATACCGGCCGAGGGAGGCAAAGCCAGAAAATTGCGCGCCAATACAAGCCGGATGAACTCATGGCATAGCTTCTCGCCTAACGGCAAGTGGTTAGTTTTTTCCTCAAAAGCCTATTCAGATTATACGCAGCTCTGTCTGACCCACATTGACGAACAGGGAAACAGCAGCCCTGCTGTCCTGCTGAAACACTTCACCGCCCCGGACAGAGCCGCGAACATCCCCGAGTTTGTCAATGTCAAACCCACTGCAATTCAGAAAATCCGTGAAGAATTCCTGAACGATTATTCTTTCGTGAGAGCCGGCAACGAGTTTTTCAGGGCCGGCGATACGAACAACGCGATCCAGGAATACAGACGCGCGCTGGAGTTGAATCCGAACAACGCCGAAGCAAACCTTAGACTCGGCTTTCTCATGTACAACGCCAAGAAAATGTATAAGGAGGGAATGGCACATTATTACAAAGCTCTAAAAGCTAATCCGAGCGATCCCCGAATACACCACGATTTGGGTATGGCGCTGCTGCATCAGAGGCAATTTGACCAGGCCATAACACATCTCTCGGAAGCTCTGCGGGGTATGCCCAACGGCCTCAACAAGCAGTACAATCCCATCGGCATGCACCTCAACCTTGCTCTGGCGTTATCTTACGCCGGAAGGCCCAAAGAAGCAATTACTCATTTCTCCGAGGTCTTACGCCTTGATCCGAATAACGCTCCAGCTCACTACAGGCTGGCGATAGCGATGGCCGATCAGCGAGACCTCGACGGGAGTCTCAAGCATTACGCAGCGGCAGTACAACTAAAGCCGGACATTGACACATCGCCGATGCTCCATTACCTGCTGGCGATGAATTATGCCGAAGCACGGCGATTCAACGAAGCTGGCCAGTCGGCTGAAAAGGCGCTTGGTCGCGCGAACGCCGCCGGAGATGTAAAGATCGTACAGGAAATCAACAAATTGCTTGAATTCTGCAAAAATCAAGGCTATTCCTCGAAGCAAAGCAATGAAAAGTAATATCGTCATATATCTCGTTGTGAGCATCAGTGTGGTGGTTATTACAGCGGCAGTCTTGCTCGTCACTTTCTACAAAGCTGAACCTGGAGCAGAGGGCATATTAGCACTGTATCGGGATGATGC
>DAOVMB010000054.1 GCA_030630905.1 Sedimentisphaerales bacterium | reverse complement strand
TCCAAACTTGGACACCGCCATGCGGTGGTCCAAGCTTGAGGCTGCCACCCGTTTTCCATCAATTCTAATCGGGTGGCAGCCTCATCCCGATTGTCGTTTATCGGGATGGGGATGGCTTTTCCTTGGTTAAACGCATACTATTTTGCCCCGCCTTTCAGGCGGATTTATCCTTGATATTCAACAACTCTTTCATAACGTTTGCCAGTTTGCCGGAGAAGTCCTGTATTCCGAAGGCGTCGTGAAGTTGTTTGTACAGGGCATACAATTGTTGATAAACTTCGGCATTTTCGGCGATTGGTTTATAGGTCACGTCTTTAATCCCGCACATTGCAGCCTGGGCATCGGCGAAGCTGTCGTGGCCGCCGGATGCTTTGCCTGCCACCACAGAGCCGGCGATGCATGCGCCCAGCGCGCAACTCTGAGCCGAGCGGGAGATTTTCATTTCCCTGCCGGTTGCATCGGCATAAATCTGCATTAGCAGGGGATTCTTCTCTGCGATACCGCCGCAGTTGATGACCTGAGAGACTTTGACGCCGTATTCTTCGAATCGGTTGATAATCGTCAGGGCGCCGAAGGCGGTTGCCTCGATCAAGGCGCGGTAGATTTCTTCCGGCCTTGTATGCAGCGTCTGGCCGAGCAACAGGCCCGTCAATCGCTGATCTACAAGCACGGTTCTATTGCCGTTATTCCAGTCGAGAGCTAACAGGCCGGACTGGCCCGGCCTGAGCTTGGCTGCCTTCTTGGTCAGGGCTTCGTGAGAGCCTGCCTCTGGCCCGCCCGGCTGGATGTAGTTGACGAACCAGTTGAAAATATCGCCCACGGCCGATTGTCCCGCTTCCAGGCCAAAGTAGTCCGGCAGGATGGAGCCATCGACGATGCCGCAGATTCCGGGTATATCCGCCAGGTGTGGCACGGCCATCTTGGCCGTGATTTCACGGGCTGGAAGCCCGTGCCACACGAGCATGTCGCAGGTGCTGGTGCCGATGATTTTGACTAATGTGCCCGGAGCGATGCCGGAGCCAACGGCGCCTAAGTGGGCGTCAAAAGCGCCCATCGCCACGGGAATACTTGAAGGCAGGTCGAGTTTTGCCGCCCATTTATCGGTGAGTTGTCCCGCTGTCTGATCGACTGCATACGTCCGGTCGCTGAGTGTTTTTCGGAGTTTGCCGAGTTTCGGGTCGAGCTTTGAGAGAAATTTTTCTTCGGGGTAGCCGCCCCAATCGTCGTTGAACATGGCCTTGTGGCCGGCGGCGCAGCGGCAACGTTTTAGTCTGTCCGGCGTCTGGGTTCCCGTAAGAACCGCAGGCAGCCAGTCGGCATGTTCGGCCCATGTGTAGGCGGCATCGAAGACCTTCGGATCGGTTCGCAGACAATGCAGAATCTTGCTGAAGAACCATTCCGAGGAGTAAGTCCCGCCGCACTTGGCGAGATATTCGGGATGTTCTTTCTCAGCTAAAACGGTAATTTCAGCGGCTTCGGCATGGCCGGTATGATCTTTCCACAGCCAGGCATGAGCGTTCGGATTGTCCTTGAATTCATCCAGCATATTCAAAGGTGTGCCGTTCTTATCGACAGGGATTGGCGTTGAGCCGGTTGTGTCGATACCGATGCCTATGATCTGGTTCGACTCAAAGCCTTTCACGGCGTCCTTCGCTTCGGTAATTGCTGCTTTGACGGCCACTTCGACACCTTTGAGGTAGTCGGCCGGATTCTGCCTGGCCAGGTTGTGGTCGGCCGGGTCGAGAATTATGCCGGCTTCACCCGTTTCGTATTCGTAAACTGCCGTGCCTAGTTCGTCGCCGTTGGTTACATCAACTATCAGGCACCTTACAGAGTTAGTTCCGTAATCCAGGCCAATCGTATAAGGCATATCAATCCGTCCTTACTTTGAAATGGAAAGACTTTCTTTCGTGATTCTTTCTTTTCTAAGGTAGGGTGGGCATTGCCCACCAATCACGTTGCGGTGTGCGGTGCACACCCTACCTACTATTTAATACCAGAGTATTAGTTTAACCAGAAACTGAAATACAGATACATACCAAGCACGAGACCCAAAACGACGACGGTCATCAGTACCTCGACGAGTCCCCAGCTTTCGCGGGATTCCTTCTTTTGTTCGGGCGTGGCTGTGGCATAGGTCAGGTCGGCGATCTGTTCATATTTTGGCGGAGCGGTCAGCAGGGAGACTCCGACGATTGCCACAATGCTCAGAAGGAACAGCCAGCCCGTGGCAAAGAGAAAGTTGTATTCCCCGATATAGACAAGCCAGCCGGGTGATGTTATGACCGGATCAACTCCGCCTGTCAGTGCCTGGATTGTAAGCTTGGTCATCCCAGCGACAAAACCGATAGCCAGTCCCGCCACAGCACCTTTGCCGTTAATCCGCTTGCAGAAAAGACCAAGCAGAAATACCGCCGTAATGGGTGGCGCCAGATAACCCTGAACGCTCTGAAGATATTTATACAATCCGCCCTGAGAAACCCGCTGCATCACGGGAATCCAGATTATCCCCATCACAACAACCGCCATAGTTGCGATTCGCCCGACTGTAACCAGGTGCCGCTCAGAAGCCTTCGGATTTATTTTTTCATAAATATCCACGGTAAAGAGGGATGCGCAGGAATTAAAAAGCGATGAAAGAGAACTCATCAAAGCTGCCAGGAGTCCTCCGACAACCAGGCCGCGCAGACCGGCCGGCAATAACGAACTTACCATGACTGCGAAGACCCGGTCGCCATCGAGCACTTCTTGGCCGTCGGCGATTTTCGTGGGAATAGCAATCAGTCCTTTTTGATGCAGTGCATAAGCGATAAGACCCGGCACGACAAAAATCATCACGGGCCAGACCTTAAGGAAGGCGCCCCAAAGAGCGCCACGCCTCGCGTTTCGTAGATCCTTTGCTGAAAGTGCCCTCTGCACAATATACTGGTCGGTACACCAATACCAAATCCCGATAATTGGCGATGCAATCAAAACGCCCAGCCATGGAAAATCCGGATTAGTATTCGGCCTCCACAGGGCAAAGTTCTCAGCATTCTCCCGGCATATCAGTTGAAGCTCGCTCCAGCCACCAAGTTTGCTCAGGCCGAAAAACGTAATAAAGGCGGAACCTATTAGCAGGATAACAGTCTGGACGGTATCGGTATAAACCACGGCACGCAGACCGCCGAGAACGGTATAAATTCCAGTAAGGGTAACTGTCAGCAGCGCCCCGATCCAGAATGCATCAAGGACAAAAGTTTCCGTTACCTGTATGTTGATCTCGGGCAACAGAACATTAAAGACCACTCCGCCGGCGTAAACTGTTACCGATACCTTCGTGAACACATACGCTACAAGCGAAACAATAGACAATATCCAGCGACAGGTCGAATTAAACCGCCTCTCAAGAAACTCCGGCATGGTAAAGACCTTTGCACGGTAATAAAAGGGGACAAAAAGCCAGGATAGCATTACCACGCACCAGGCGTGCAATTCCCAGTGTGCCATTGCCATACCATCGGTGGAACCCTGCCCCGCAAGACCGACTATATGTTCCGAGCCGATATTCGAGGCGAAAATCGAAGCTCCCACCACGAACCAGGGCATGTGTCTGCCAGCAAGGAAGTAATCGGTCGATGTCTTCTGCTTCTGCAGGACGACCCACCAGACAATGGCCAGCATAATGCCGAAATAAACTGCAATTGCTATCCAGTCTAATGCCTGAAATCCACCCACTATGCAGCCCTTTCAAAAATCTCTTGTGAACGTTGTAGACACAATGTTCGAGCCGGAATTTTTCTATATAAGCCCAAGTGAAATAAATTACAAGATTTTTCTTCATTATAAACAATACCGGTAGCTGCAAACTCAGACAAAACATTTTCAGTCTTGAAAGTATGTGTTTAGCCAAGGGAAAGCCATCCCCATGTGGCGAGGGCATCTTGCCCTTGTTCTCTACCGACGGCAAGATGCCGGCGGGGCGCAAGGCCGGGACGGCCTCGCCACAAACTACAATCGGGATGAGGCTGCCACCCAATAGAGTTAATGGAATATGGGTGGCAGCCTCAAAGCCGTAGGCTTTGGGGATGGATGCGAATACCAGAGGCTGGCTAAACACGAACTCTTGAAAATGTCTTAAAATCGTTGTTGCTGTAAAATTGGGGCTTCCCTGTAAAAATGCGATAAAATGGCCAACTAATCGTTGCATTTATTACCTAAATCCTTATGCTAAGGTGGAATAAACTAATGTTTGCAATCGAAGGTTTCTGTAATTGTTTTTCGGAAGGTCAACATGGCTAAAAGCCTTGTTGTTTTCATAATTTTACTGATAGTACCGGTTTTTATTAGCGGCTGCAGCCCCGTAGATCCCAAATCTGTTGAGCCTGATAGAGTCGAGTGCGATAAGATTATACCTTTTCAGACTGAACCTGATGAGATTGGGCCTGTTTCTGTCGAACCTGTTAAGGCTGAGCCTGACGATCAGCAAACCGTGCCAGCTACGTCTTTTCATGATAAATGTGCTGGCATCCTCAAAGAATTTGTCAATAACAAGGGGATGGTTGACTATAAAAAGCTCAGGCGAAAAAGGTTAGAGCAAAGAGCGCTGCTGCAGGAATTCAACAAGCTTGATCCGGGTGAATATGAGTCCTGGACCAACGAGGACAAAATCGCCTTCTGGATTAATGCATACAATCTCCAAAAGCTCAGGGTAGTTACCGATAATTATCCCATTCAGCCGTCATCCCGAATCCTTACGATTTTTTACCGGGGCACCAATAGTATCAGGCATATTGAGGGAGAAATCACCAATCATAAATTCCTTGTGATGGATGAAGAATTCACCTTTGCAACGATTGAAAAGCGTTTTTTCCGCGGTGAGTCTAACGATCCCAGAGTATTCTTTGCTATATCAAGCGCCTGTCTGTCGAGTCCGCCGCTTAGAAATGAGCCCTATTATGGATACAATCTCAGCGAACAGTTGGACGACCAGACTGAAAAGTTTCTGTCCAGCCCCCTCGCATTCAGTATTGACAGAGAAAAGCGGAAGGTTTATTTATCGGCCTTGTTCCAATTGTCCTGGTACGGCAAAGAGTTTATTAATAAGTTCGCAATAGACAGAAAGTTTAAGAGTCAACCGCCTGCTACCAGGGCGGTGTTAAATTTTATCAGTAATTATATTTCGAAACAGGATGTTACTTTTCTTGAAACAGGAAACTATACAATTAAGTATATGACGTATGATTGGACAATTAACGATGGTTTGTAGAAAGGATAAATCATAAATGGCAAAAAAATCAATAAGTAGCTCTTTTGGCAATAACAAATATCTTTTTACCAGCGAGTCTGTGACGATGGGTCATCCGGATAAAGTGGCCGACCGCATATCCGATTCAATTTTGGATGCAATGCTCGCACAGGACCCGAAGAGCAGGGTGGCTTGCGAAACACTGGTTAAGAAGGACATGGTTGTTGTCGCAGGCGAGATTACAACGAAGGCCCAAGTCGATATCCCGACAATCGTTCGCGACGCAATAAAGGAGATTGGATACGACGACCCGGAAATCGGCTTTCATTACGAGAATTGCGCAGTTATGGTGGCGATTGCAAAGCAAAGTCCCGATATTTCACAGGGCGTAACCGAAGGAACGGGCCGACACAAGGAGCAGGGCGCCGGTGACCAGGGAATGATGTTCGGCTATGCGTGCAAAGAGACGCCGGTGCTGATGCCGATGCCGATCCAGTTGGCGCACGCGTTGACGACACGGTTAGAGAAGATGCGTCAGAGCAGAAAACTGCCGTGGCTGCGGCCCGACGGCAAAAGCCAGGTGACAATCGAGTATGAAAACAATAAGCCGAAACGCATTCACACTGTAGTAATTTCAACCCACCACTCGCCGGCGGTTTCGGACCGGGAATTGAGGAAACAAATCAAAGAGAAAGTCATTCTTCCCGTCCTGCCGAAGCGGTTAGTTGATAAAAAGACCATATTCCATATCAACCCGACCGGCCGATTTGTAGAAGGCGGGCCAAAAGCAGATTGCGGCCTGACCGGGCGGAAAATCATCGTCGATACATACGGCGGAAGAGGCAGTCACGGGGGAGGCGCCTTTAGCGGAAAGGACCCGACGAAGGTTGACAGGACAGCAAGTTATATGGCCCGATACATTGCCAAGAATGTTGTTGCTGCGGGCCTGGCCGATGCCTGTGAAGTGCAGCTATCTTATGCAATCGGAGTGGCCGAGCCGGTCTCCGTATTTATAGATACGGCGGGGACCTCGAAGGTGAGCGAACAGGTGCTAAGCGAGCTAATCCGGAAACTCTTCCCGCTGACGCCCAAGAAAATGATCGAGCACTTGAAACTGGCCCGGCCGATCTTTGCCCCGACCTCTTACGGCGGGCACTTCGGGAGAAAGGGAGCCGGATTCACATGGGAGCAGACCGATATGGCTACAAAGCTTCGAAAAGCCGCCGGGCTGTAGCCGAGACCATAGATTGATACTACCCTAAGTCATAGCAAACGCAGCTAAGCAATCTCATATTTAGCGCATAGCTGTGTACTTAGGGTCGTTCATTTGTGGGATTACTTGGGCTTTTTCGCTTCGTGGCGTGTTCAAAGCAATTCGACTGTCTATCCGCAAATCGTTTTGCCCGGAGGCAACGTGAGCCAAGAAAAAATCTTATTATAGGACTTATATTGGCATTCTTTTAATCAATCAGATATACTTATGTTCAGTTCATGGAGGAGTGGTGATGGTCTCGGAAAAAACAGCGAATTCTATTGTGAAATATCAATAGCTCCCTGAGGAGATGAAAATGAGGAACAGGTGGGATAAAGTCGTAAAAAAGATATGGCTTATCGCTATTGTTAGTTGCCTTATTTCTATCATAATCGCACCTTCGATTTCACTCGCCGCCATTATTGGGATTGATTCCCGTAATGGAATGGATGACTCAACAATATTTGCAACAGGAGACGACTATGATACCTTTCGAGCAACCATAATTGCATCGGGCCACACCATCGTACCCATATCTTCGTTTGAGACCGTAGATATGGTTGGGTTGGACAGCCTTATGCTTAAGCAGCCTTACTCGCAAGGTTATTCTGACAGTGAGATTTCTGCCATTCACGCTTTCGTTAATGGCGGTGGCGGCCTAGTGGTGCACGCAGAGGGTGGTGCCGGTAGCGATGGGTACATCAGCAATGTGAACAGTCTTGTATCACCTTACGGTGTCATCTACGCTGACTCGGCAACTGAGAACTCCGGCCACACGATTACCGACATGGTGGCTCATCCTGTTACCGACGATGTAACCATGTTCGGGGTAGATTACCAGCGATGGATGATTTCAATCACCTTACCGGCAATAGACCTGACCATTGGATCAGGTGCTGATGATGCTCTTGCTGTGGTTAATGGCGTCGGAGGCGCCGGTAATGTCGTTTTGCTTACCGATTCGTCTATGTGGAGAGACCTGGGAGTTGGCTCGGATCGCTCCTTAAAGACCGGCGACAACCAACTTTTGCTTGAGAATATTATTCGATTTACCATCCCCGAACCGGCAACGGTTTCGTTGCTGTGTCTCGGTAGTCTGGTGTTGTTGAGGAAACGCAGAAAGTCGTAGCGGTATCCGGATAATTAAAACGATAGGGCTGTAAGTTTGGTGCTCGCAGTCCTTTTTTGGGTTCTTATGGGGATTCTATTCGTACATCTTGTTCTCTCAGAGTGTATATCGTGCTATTGCCTTAAAACGTTAAATCCAAAAGAGTTGCAGGATTTATTTCTTATCAGCACAACATTTTTTTGCAGTTGAGCCATATTTTTTACTTGACAGAATGAACGAAAGTTGGTTTAATATAAATATTATGAGGCAAATTAACCGCAAAAATACCAGTAACTGGTGGTGGCCTGTGGGATAAATTCCGGCGGGTAAGCGGCAATTTGCTGTATAAAATTAGTTAGAATTGCGAATAACGCAGCCTGTCGGAACGGCAAGCTGCGTTTTTTATTTGTATTTTCAGCCGTTTGAGCATAAAAAACTGTAATAAAGGGTTTGAGATATGGATGATTATAGACAAGTAATACTTGGTGCCGAACCGGGCCAAATCGTTCCTATTGTCAAAGAGATTGATATAGATGAGCCGGTGGATTTTTTTGCCAGGCTCAGCGACTACGGCCGGGCTAAAAACTGCTGCTTGCTCGAAGCAAGTGACCATCTGTCGGAAAACGCCCTGAGTTTCGGTACTGCCAGGCCCTCGCTTTATCTGACCGGCACCGGCGCTGATTTTACCATCAAAGCCCTGAGCCGTACTGGCATACGTATATTGGACTTTTTTTCTGCTCAGAAAGATCGGTTCGCTTTTTGTGAATCGGTTAAATTCTGCCCGGAAGAAATCACCGGGCGTATCAGGCAGGATGAGAAACTGGTTGATGAGCAATCGCGGCTGCGAAGCACGAACCAGATGGATGTCTTGCGAGCCGTTGCTTTTGCTTTTAGCCTGGCCAGCAAACCGTTCCGTGTTACCTGTGGATTGCTCGGAGCTTTGAGCTACGATTTCATCGACCAGTTTGAAAAACTCCCCGCCAGCGAAACGGACCTCCTGGGCAATCCTGATTACGAACTTTACTTCGCTGACAATATCTTCCTGATGGACCACGAACGAGGCAAAGGCTACGTGATTGTCAATTGTGTCATCACGAACGGCGACCGAGAAGCGGCCATCCGGGAGGCTCAAAGCAGCTTCGATTACTACTTTAATATTGCAAGATTTGAACCGCCAAAAGGGCACAAGTTCACGGGCGAACTGACTGAAACGACGACCGATACCGACCAGGCGGAGTACGAGCAGATCGTCAAAAAGGCCAAGCGGCATATCCTTGATGGTGATATATTTCAGGTCGTGCTGAGCAGGACGAAGATGGAACCCTGTCCCGATGAGCCGCTGGACGTTTACAAGAGACTGAGGCGGTTGAATCCTTCGCCGTACATGTTCTATATGAACACCCCCAATACGATACTGATGGGGTCCAGTCCCGAACTGAATCTGCGCGTCAGCGGCACCGAGACACGCGAAGTCGAAATCAGGCCGATAGCCGGCACAAAGCCCAGGGGCCGCGTGGGAGACACGATCGATCTCGACACCGATTTCAGGTATGAGGCTGAATTAAAAATAGACCGCAAAGAGTTGGCCGAGCATATAATGTTGGTCGATTTGGCCAGAAATGATATTGCCCGGGTAGCTGAGCCGGGCAGCAGGGTGGTGACCGAATTGCTGACCGTCGAGAAATACGCCTCGGTCCAGCACCTGGTCAGTAATGTTAAGGGCGTGCTCGCGAGTGAGCTTGATGCACTAAGCGCGTATCTTGCCACGATGAATATGGGGACACTAACGGGCGCACCAAAGATTGAGGCGATGAAACTGATACGTTTGTTGGAAAAAACCAAACGCGGCTACTACGGCGGGGCTGTCTGCTATCTGACGGTGGACGGCCAGTTCGATAGTTGCATCACGATAAGAAGCCTGCAGGTCAAAGATCATACGGCTTATATCCGGGTCGGAGCGGGCATCGTTCACGATAGTGTCCCGAAAACTGAATTTGAGGAGACCGAACACAAAGCAAATTCCTG